>CAYHRP010000076.1:0-2133 GCA_964359145.1 uncultured Gammaproteobacteria bacterium
CGCGGATGCCATTATTGAGTTTGGATTCGGTCATGGACTAGAGAGAAAGGCGCTTGGAAAGATATGTTTCTAACACATCCATCTTCACACGCTCCTGTTGCATAGAGTCACGATCACGCACGGTTACCGCACCGTCCTCAAGCGAATCAAAATCAAACGTGATGCAAAACGGCGTGCCAATTTCATCCTGGCGGCGATAGCGCTTCCCAATCGATTGCGTTTCGTCATATTCCACGAGAAAGCGTTTGAGCAACTGCGCATGCAAAGCGCGCGCCGGCTGCGTAAGCTCCAGCTTCTTGGAAAGCGGAAGCACGGCCGCCTTGTACGGCGCGAGAGACGGCGCCAACCGCATCACCACGCGCGCGTCCCCATCGTTGAGCGTTTCCTCACGGTACGCACAGAGCAGAACAGCCAACACGGTGCGGTCCAATCCCATCGACGGCTCCACCACATGCGGTACGAATTTCTTGGACTGATCGCCTGGATCCGTATACTCCAACCGCTCGCCCGTATGCTTGGCATGATTCATGAGATCAAAATCGGTGCGATAGGCAAGCCCCCAAAGTTCTTTTCGTCCGAACGGATACTCAAATTCAAAGTCCACCGTGCGCTTGGAATAATGGGCGCGCTCATCCGCAGGAATCTCGGTGCGATGCAGTTTCTGCGTATCGATACCAATGGCGATGGCCCACGCTTCCGCAAACGCCGCCCACTCCTCAAACGCGCGCTCCCAATCGCTCTCCTCCACAAAATACTCCACCTCCATTTGATCAAACTCAAGCGTGCGAAAAATAAAATTCCCCGGCGTAATTTCATTGCGAAACGCTTTGCCGATTTGCGCGATACCAAACGGAAGCCGCTTGCGTGACGTGTTCAGCACGTTCATAAAGTTCACAAAAATCGCCTGCGCCGTTTCCGGCCGCAGATACACAGCTTCTTTTGAATCCTCCGCCGCACCGATGAACGTCTTGAACATGAGATTGAACTCGCGCGCATCGGTGAGCTCCCCGCCGCACTCGGGACACGCCGCGCCGTGCTCGGCCGTCGGTTTTTCGTGCATGCCAGAAGGAACAGCGCCTTTCGCCTCTAAAAGATGGTCAGCACGAAAACGCTTGTGACACACTTTGCATTCGACGAGCGGATCGTGAAACGTCGCCACATGCCCGGACGCTTCCCAAATGTTTGGGTTCATCAGAATGCCGCCGTCAAGTCCCACCATGTCCGCGCGACGCTCCACAAACGTCTGCCACCAGTGGTCTTTGAGATTCTTTTTGAGCTGTGCGCCGAGCGGGCCGTAGTCCCACGTGTTAGCCAGACCACCGTAAATCTCGGACCCGGGAAAGATAAATCCGCGTCGCTTGGAGAGCGACACGAGTTTTTCCATCAAGTCAGGTTCTGCACTCGTCATACGGATGAAATAACACCTTCTTTTGTTTTGCCGAGCGATTCAATTTCCTTATTGAAATCCCCAACACGCTTGTCGAGCTCCTCTTGCAACGCGTAACGGTCATCCTCGGTAATCTCCTTCCCTTTCTCCATCCGTTCAATGTCTCTGCGCACCTGATCGCGCACGGTACGAACCGCGATGCGCGCTTCTTCCACTTTTTTGCCGATGACTTTTGTAAGATCTTTGCGCGTGTCTTCCGTCAACTGCGGCATCGTCAATCGAATAATCTTTCCATCGATGGTTGGATTGATGCCGATGTCGGATTCTTGGATTGCCTTGCCTATGGCTTCCACGATGCTGACGTCCCACGGTTCAATGCGCAACGTGCGCGGATCGGACACAGCAATGGAAGCAAGATTTTTGAGCTCCTGCTTTGTACCGTACGCCTCAACCGGAAGCCCCTCCACAAGCGCCGTGTTTGCACGGCCGGTGCGAATGGACGCCAGCTCTCTTTTGAGATGGTCGATGGCGTGTTGAAACTCCGCGTTGTGATCGTCAATGATGGACATAGGGGGTTGGCTATTAGCTGCTGACAGTGAGCTTAGAACGGACCCTCGGACTTCTCAATAGGCGCCACGCCCATGTACAGAATGGCTTCGTTCGTCGGATCAAACAAGAGTTCGCCCGCAATACCATTCGTGGGCATACGTTTGGTATCCCACTGCACGCCACCATCTGTTGTCACA
>CAYHRP010000076.1:2143-3941 GCA_964359145.1 uncultured Gammaproteobacteria bacterium
GTCACATAAAGTGTCGTGCCGGACGCGTACACAACATGTGCTCCGTTGTTTGGATTGACGGCAAGAGCGTTAATCTTCGTTTGGTTCGGCGGCGTAACCAAAATCACGGGCGTCCATGTTTTTCCGCGGTCACGCGACAGCGCTAAACCGTATTCCGTCGACACCCATGTGTACGCGCCCTTCGCGTCCTCTACGAGCTCGAACGTGCGCTCGATATTTTCCAAATCCGAATAGAGACGGTCGTCGAGCGTGCGCTCCCACGCAACACCTCCGTCTTCCGACCGGTGCACGCCGCGTTTAGCGGTAGCCACCATGAGGACGCGCGAATCGACTGTGTCAATCTGCATATCGTTGATTTCGCCGCCCGCGCGATACATCAACTGCCATGTGTCACCGCCATTTGTGGATTTGTGAACCTCTCCTTCCGAGTTTGAGATGTACACCGTCTTGGGATTGAACCAATCAATTTCCACATCCGTCAGATACACGTCTTGTCGCGGATCCACGAAAGTCTCCGATTGAAACGTGCGACTGCAATCCTCCGACTTGTAGAGACGTTGTCCGCGCGTCGCGTACACGGTGCATTTGTCGCTTGGATCCACCGCCACGGCGCGCACACGCCCCTCGCGCAGAGCCGCTTCTCGCACCTGCATCCAGCCCGCCGCTCCGTCATACGAATACATGAGACCGTGTTCGTCCGTCCCAAGATAGAGAGCAAAGCGATCGGACGGATCAATAACAAGTGCGCGCACGCCCACGTTTGCAATGCTTCCGACACCTTGCGGTGTTGGCAGTGCGGCAACGTGTTCGAACGACTTGCCCGCGTCAACCGACTTGAAGACACCAAGCTCTACAGGATCGGCGCCGCCTCCCGTGAATTGAATGCAACCAGCCCCAAAGAGCGCGAGCACACCTAGTCCAAACCCAATTTTTGAAAGTGATGTCATAGTGTATACGACAAAACGGCGTGAATGAGCGTGAGATGCGGATCAAGATGCGCGTCCAAACGACGCTTTGCCGCTTGAATAGCTCGCAGAATACTGCCCGCTTGAAAGAGCGTCATCGTTGGAGCGTCCGCATCAAGCAGTGGCGACATACCGCAACCGGACGCGGCCAAAAGATGTTTATGCGCCACCGTTTCAAACAGGGCAAGGCGCTCAAAAAGCTGTGAGCGCGTCTTGACATGATCCACATCGTACGAAGGAAGTATAGCATGAACCGCCAAGACGCGCTCCGACGAACGCGCGGAAAAACACGCATGAATGACACGGAGTTCTCGTTCCATTTCTTCGCGACGCTTTCCATCTTGCATAAGCGCCAATGCTCGTCCCGGCAGTCCGTTGGATAACGCCGAAAGCGCCTCCGCCTCTTCGTGCGTAGCGCCTCGTTCTTGGAGTGCCTCGGCCACGTCGTTGAGTGACAGCGCGCGAAACCGCACGCAGAGCACACGCGAGAGCAATGTGGGAAGGATTTTTGCTTCCGACTTGGCGGTCAGAATAATCAACGCATCGCCGCGCGGCTCTTCGAGCGTTTTCAGAAGCGCGTTTGCCGCACCGATGGAGAGCGTGTCCGCCTCTTCAATAAGAAGCGCTTTTTTTGTTCCGCAGACGGCGCGCATATCAAAACGGCGCCGCGCCTCTTGGATTTGCTCAAGCGCAATCTGTTCACGCATGCGGCCGGTCTTTGGATTTTCCGTCCGTTTGACGCGAACCATATCCGGATGCGCATCAAGATGCTCTGTCTTGAGAACCTCTTTGAGCAACCACTCTGCCACCGTGCGCTTCCCTACCGATTTTGG
>CAYHRP010000077.1:0-3766 GCA_964359145.1 uncultured Gammaproteobacteria bacterium
CAGATTTTGCTCATGTTCAAGAAAGCTCGAGTCCCGTTTCATAGGGTGATATCTATATATTCATAATTGTAATGTCTCTTTTATGACCACACGTTCTTCTTGTGCAAAACGCGGAGGGTTCACGCTTATTGAACTCTTGATTGTCGTTGCGGTGATTGCCATTTTGGCGGCCGCCGTATTCGTCGCCCTCGATCCAATCCAACGCTTCGAGGAGTCGCGTGACAGCGCTCGCTGGAGCGATGTTTCCAACGTTGCAAGCGCGGTTGGCGTTGATCAAGTTGATAACGGCGGATCGTATTTAGCCTCGATTGCCGCTTTGACAGCAGGCACCGCGTACCAAATCGGAACGGCGGCAACAGGATGCGACTCCGGATGTACCGCGCAAACAACCAACGCGGTCTGTGTTGATCTCGCCGGCCTCGTGACGGAAGGATACATCGGGAGCGTTCCGCAAGATCCAAGCACCGGCACGGCGACCGAGACGGACTACTACCTCATTCGCAATGCCGCCGGCACCGTGGAAGTCGGCGCATGTGATCCGGAAGCTGCTACGGCAATCTCCGTCACGCAATAATTGAAAAAATGATGCCGACCCTCTTGACGGGGGTCGGTTTGATTTACAATAATCCAAGATAGACGGACAAGAGTTCTTTTCCCCAAAACAGAGCGACAAATGTTGCCGCGGTAAGAAGCGCGCCAAACGGCACAGCGGTTTTTGTATGCACGCGACGCGACACAATGAAAGGAAGAAAGATGGCTGCGCCGCCGACATACGCAACAAACAGCGCAACGAGCGTCAGCGGCCATCCAAGAATCACTCCCATCAGAACCCCAAGGCGCATATCCCCAGCGCCAATCCAACGCCCGTGCGAGAAAAAATGTTGGAGAGCAAAGAATCCCGCCGCGATAACGACGCCAATGAGCATTGACAGCAATGTCTGCCACTCAAACAGGAGAGCGCTCACAAAAAGGATGGCGGCTGGAACGAGCGTAGTCGCGTCGTGAATCAACTGATGACGTATATCGAAAACAAAAATAAACGTCAGAAAAAACACGGTCGTGATGTCGCGCGCAATAAGAAGCGCGTCCGAACCGTGCACCCAGCCGATGAACACAGAGACGAGCGCCATCCAAAGTTCAATACAGGGATACGAAGCCGAAATGCGCGCGCGACATGTGCGGCACCTTGCGCCAAGCACGACATAGCTGACGAGGGGGATATTGTCAAACCAAGCCAGCTGTGACAAACAATGAGGACAAAGCGAACGGCCGCGCAAAACAGAACGCCCCGCATGCGCACGCCACAGCCACGCGTTGAGAAAACTCCCTAGCAAGAGGCCGAGAAAAAAGAGAGCGATGAGGAGCATGTGAAATCCTATTTTGGCGGCGCGTCTGTCTCGGTCGCCAATTGACCGCAGGCGGCGGCAATATCGTCTCCCATCGTCCGCCTTAGAGTTACGGTGATGCCGCGCTCTTGGAGCGTCGCTTGAAAACGCTCAATCTGCGCGGGGTTACTGCACTGAAATTCTACGCCCGTGAAATTGTATGGGATCAGATTGACGCGCACATTGCCGATACTTATCACAAAGTCGGCGAGTTGTTTTGCCTGCGCGTCTGTGTCATTCACTCCCGAGAGGAGCACGTATTCAAACGTGAGATGATGTCGACGATTGCCAAACTTCGCCAAGTACCGGCGCGCCCAGTCGGCAAGTTTGAAAAGGAAGTCGTCGTTGGAGGTTGGCACGATGCGTTTACGCACAAGAGGATCGGCGCTGTGCAGAGATACCGCCAGCCGCACATGCGGCCACAAGGTATCGTCTAGCAATTGTTCTAGCCGCGGCAACACGCCAACCGTAGACACCGTGATACGCGTGCGGCCAAGGTTTGTATGGTCAAGCCACGTATTGAGCGCGGAACGAACGTGATGATAATTTGCCATCGGCTCCCCCATCCCCATAAAGACCACATTACTGACGCGTGGCGACAAATCTGAATGATCGCGTAAAAATGCTACCCAAAATCGGTACTGATCCACGATTTCGTCCGCATCGAGACTGCGAATCAACCCCATCTTTCCCGTGGCGCAAAATCCGCATCGCATGGCACAGCCCACCTGCGACGACACGCAAATAGTCCAATGACCGCGAGCGTTTTTCATGAGTACCGACTCAATATACTGTCCGCCTTCCACCTCGAGGGCGGCCTTGAACGTGTCTTGGCGAGAGCTTTCTTGTATTAACACCTGCTTCACAGACATCCATGGCACCTTCGCCTCTAGAATCGCACGCATGTTATCGGGAAGACTGGATACATCCTCCCAACCTGAAAATGACGGGTTGAACAACGCCGTCGCGGCCTGCTTCCAGCGAAATACCTTGGTGTCCGGAAAAAGCGTGTTGAATTGTTGTTCCCGCGAAACGTACATGCCATTATGAGAATGTCCCAGAGTATCCTCTGCGCTTACTAACACGAATACCTAAAGATGTCACCCAAAATAACTCCGTTCATCACACAACAGAAAAAATTACTTCACGCGCTCCCAAAGGGCTCCTATCACCCAGCCAACCACGTAGCCAATCACCAGCGCGATGGCAAGGAGGAAGATAGCACCGAGAATCGGCATAGACTGAACCGTCATGACGGCTCCGTCCAGTTGTATGGCGTGCATACCGTAGACAAAATCCATCCACGGCTGCGCGACGCCGATCCAGACAAGGATGATCCAGACCATATGAACCAGCCCCGCAAAGAGCGAGAGCGTCCGTCCAAGGCGGTGCGAAATGGCGTGAGACATAAGCAAATATTCAAGAGTCATAGTGCCATTATAGCATTTTTAATGAAGGAAGGGACGAATCAACATTAAGAGTGTAGAAAATTGTCATTACGAACGCTATCTTCCCGTCATTGCGAACGCCCCTTTCTGTCATTGCGAACGAAGTGAAGCAATCTCATACCGGCATTAGATTGCTTCGGTCGTTGACTGATGGCTCTGGATTCTTCGGTACGTCCGCATCTAAATTTTCAATGAACGGACCATCTACATACTCGGGACGCCACAAAAACACATCAATAAACGCCTTGTATCGCGCGATCCATTCACGCATGCCATACCACGAGTCGAAAATGTAAGGTTGTAACGATGCGGAGACGCCAGCACTCTCTATACCGAGCCGACGGCAGGTCCAGATAGCGCGCGGCAAATGAAAGTCTTGAGAGACAAGGATAGCGCTATCAATACCCCATAGTTTATGCGCTCTCATACAGGTGTCGTACGTCCGACGACCAGCATAATCAACGCGAATAATATCCGACGGCACGTTGAGCACATCAATCAAAGCCGTTTTCATAGCACCCGGTTCCGAGTACTCTTCAAATCTGTTGTCTCCCGAAACCAAGATGCGTTTCACTTTCCCCAATCGATACAGCTCTGCGGCGACACGAAGGCGATCCATCAATGCGTCTGAAGGGGTTCCGTCACGCTTGAGCCCAGCGCCAAAAATAATGGCAACATCCGTCGGTGTTGCTTCAGAAAGTGAAACTATTGACTCTTGAGGCACACGAACAATTATGAACGGCATGAGGAGCACAACAAAAAGGAGGAGGAGGGAAACGGCGAGCTTTCTCTTTTTCACAACCGTCCAATAGGCGAGGTACCCGAGCAGTCCGAGTTGAACGGTAGGTGTAAGCCCCACGTCAAGAATCGGCACGAGAGGCATGAGATCATTGTATGCCCATCTATCGGTGCCAAGGGCGAACCATTCAATCC
>CAYHRP010000078.1:0-1789 GCA_964359145.1 uncultured Gammaproteobacteria bacterium
GAATGATGGAGTCTCGTTTCATAGGGTGATATCTATAGTGTGAGTGTAGCAAGATCGAGCCGTGTGTTCCAGAACAAAGGACCACTGGTGCAGGGTGGAGGACTTGAACCCCCGACCTCGTGGTCCGAAGCCACGCGCTCTATCCAGCTGAGCTAACCCTGCGCGCAAGACACATGACAGAGGTCCCTTGAAGGCGGCGATACTCTATCGCACCATTACGCGTCCGTCAACCATTGACGAACGGTTGAACGGATGATACGGTCGATGCGGATTCACCATGACGAAGCGTGCACCAAACGACGCAAAAAAATTGATGTTGGACTTGAGGCGAGATGCAAAGGACTGTTTGGCGTTGCGGGCGGCTGTTATGGAAGAACGCTCGCTCCAATTCGAGTGTCATCCGGACAGCCTGTCTCAAGAGATATGGGGAATGGCGAAGGCGGCGCTTGCCCAACCTATTGCACGGACAAAGATTGGGTTCAAGGAGCAGATGCTTCTTTTGCAGGCGGTGGGAGAAGCGCTCTTGCGTTGGATGGAATTCGTTCGCGCCCTTCCCCCCATCTATAAGGAAGATGGGATGGTAAATGAAAAGAGGACGCGTTACGGGTTAGTGCTTTGGATGACGCCAGACCCGGACGTCCTGATTGCACAGATGCAGACCTCCGTGGATAGATTGAATACCATGCGGAGTCAACGTCTGCATGCAAACGCGGACACCGCGGTGGTGGAATATATTGATGAATGGATTGCGTACATAACCGCGTGGATGCTGCGGTCGAACGTTTAGCTCTCTCGTGGCGCCTCCTCTTCGGGGGCGCAACCTTTTTAAAATGCCACCCCGCCACACAGACGGGGCGGGGGGTGCTACGTATCGAGCCACTTGTTCAGCGGCTTTTGCAATATATGAGGATTGAATGGCTCCGTACGGTCGCCACCCCATTCCCATCCGAGCTCCTTGAATGCGCGCACAACGAAGTGCTCGGCATCCAATACGCCCGGCTTGCCCGGGCAGTACACGGCATCTGGCGGATGCGTGTGTCCATGCAACGTCATGGGATTCTCGCGCGGGTTTATGTTCACGCCGAGTCCGTAGCCATGCCACGACACGTGCCCCATACCGTAGATGTAGTAGAAGTTGAATCCTGACGTGACGTCGCACAGGGCGAGGGCGGCATCATGGAAGTCGTATATGTGTGCCGGGGCAATGGTGCAAATCGGAAACCGCTCAACGAACATCAAGTGGAACAGCGTGTCAATCTCACGGGCAACATCGCGGTTGACGACCAGCTCACCTGCGCGTACCGCGCCGTCAAAGGTATGATACTTCACGCGCACACGCACAAGTGCCTCACGGATATACAAAGGACATCCAGCGGAGATCCAATCCATCGGAACATTTTTCAGAATCACGTTACTCGCTCCATAGCAGCGTGTATCAGTTTTACAAAAAGTGGATGCGGTGTCAAGGGACGCGACTGAAACTCGGGATGAAATTGAACGCCGACAAAGAACGGATGATCAGGAATTTCCACAATCTCCACGAGCGAACCGTCCGGTGACTCGCCCGACACCACGAGCCCGGCGCGTTCGAGTGCTTCACGATAGGCATTGTTAAATTCGTAGCGGTGACGATGGCGTTCGTTCACGGTTTTTGCACCGTAGGCTTCGGCGGCTACCGAACCGCGCTTCAAAACACATGGCCATGATCCGAGTCGTAGCGTTCCGCCGTATCGTCCCTTTTCCGTGTTCTCGCGCTGTCCCTCCATGAAGTGAATCATTAGGTGATGCG
>CAYHRP010000078.1:1889-3727 GCA_964359145.1 uncultured Gammaproteobacteria bacterium
ATCCATTCAATTTCCGGTTTGCGATTCAGTGACCACGCCGCGTGCTTGATGGCTTCGAGCACGGACAGATACACGTCCGAGAGCATGAACGCGCCTGATTCAAAGTATTTTCCAATGACACCGATTTTCACGGGCTCGCTCACCGAGGTGATGGTATCGGCAAGCGCATTCCACGCCTCGAGTTTCGCGTGCGCGGGCTTCATGCCGAACGATTTCAAAATAGCGTCGCCAAACCCTTGCCGCTCAAAAAGTTGCGGGATGGCGTAAATGGAGGAGACGTTCGGCGCGGCGATGATGTGTTCGTGCGCGACGCCGCAAAACGTGGCGATTTTTTCGCGACGAGGGCCATCGATTTCGTCGCGCGATCGGCATACGATGAAATCTGGTCGAATACCTGCATGGTTGACCTCGCGCACGGCGTGCTGTGTGGGCTTGGTTTTCATCTCGCCGATGGACGGTGGTATTGGCAGATAGCTAACGAGCACCGTGCGCACCGCATGGTCGTCGCGCAGTTTCATCAGACGCAGGGCTTCGAGAAACAAGATGTTCTGATACTCGCCGACGGTTCCGCCGATTTCGATGAGCACAAAATCCGCCTTGGCGATCTTCGCGGCGCGTTCAATGCGCAAAATGACTTCTTCCGGCACATGCGGCACCACTTCCACACAGCGTCCGCCATACTCGAGATTCCGTTCGCGCTCGATGACCGACTGATAGACGCGTCCTGTCGTCATGTAATTGTCGCGCGTCATGTCGATATCCAAAAAGCGCTCGTAGTTGCCCATGTCCTGGTCGGTCTCGTCGCCGTCCACCGTCACAAACACCTCGCCGTGTTCGAGCGGATTCATGGTTCCTGCGTCAACGTTGACGTACGGATCGATCTTCATCGCCGTGACGACAAATCCCTTGGATTTCAAAATACGGCCAATGGCCGCCGTCGTCGCGCCTTTTCCAACGCCAGACATGACGCCTCCAATCACAAACAGGAATCGTGTTTGTTTCATCATTCGCAAAAGTATAGCACGAATTATGACGTTCGCGAGAGCGCGGAAGAGAGTGCAATCAAGAAGAAGATGGCCGTGCCAACGAGAATGATCACGGCGCCCGATGGCGCGTTGATGAGGAAGGAGAACAGGAGGCCAAGGATGACGGTGAGTTCGCCCAAGACGACGGCGCCGACAAGAAATCCACGGAACGAACGGTTGAGGAGGCGGCTCGATGCGGCGGGGATGATGAGGAGCGCCGAGACAAGGACGATGCCGAGAATTTTGACGCCGAGCACCACGCTGACGGCGAGCGCGAGATATAACATGAGCGTGTGCGTCTTGGCGCGAATGCCGCTGACGATGGCCGTGTCATAGTCGATGCTGGCGAACAAAATGGAACGCTTACAGGAGAACAGCCAAAACAAAATGACAAAAGAGAGCAGAGCGACGAGCAAAATGTCCATGGTTTGGATAGTGAGAATGTTTCCGAACAGAAAACTGATGAGCTCCGGTTGAAAGCCCGGAATGAGCGACAGGATGACGACGCCGAGAGCCATGGATGCCGTAAAGAGGATACCGATGATAGTGTCCGAGCTTAAATCCGTTGCGCGCTCAAGCCAGTAAATGAGCAGAGCGATAGCGATGGCGTACGCGACGGCGATAGGGAGCGGGGCGAACCCCGTCAAGAGTCCAAGGGCGATGCCGGCCAAACTGGCGTGAGCAATCCCATCGCCAAAAAACGCCATGCGCCGCGCAACTACAAACACACCGAGAACGGAAAGGAGCAATGCAATGATGACGCCGGCGACGAGGGCGCGTTGCATGAACGGCAATGTGAGGATTTCAATCATG
>CAYHRP010000079.1:0-871 GCA_964359145.1 uncultured Gammaproteobacteria bacterium
GGGCGAAGCTTGAGTCGGCCATACGGAGATCTTCGGTAGTGTTGCTTGAATGGCCACCCACTCAATTGGAGTTATCCATTGAGGAATTTCTGGCCATAGCGCGTGATTTGTATATTCATGCGTCGGAGGAAGAACTGCGCACGGAGTTTGAGATAAAAATGCAGGGCAATCCTTTCATACAATTTTTCCACGAGCTTGCTTCTGTGGCTGCCAAAGAGGGAAAGGACGTGGCGCACGCCGATCCGATTCGTGGGGCGACTTCGGACTTATCGTTGGAGCTTGCAGAATTAAAATCCGACGCAATCAAAATGGCACTGTTTTTGTCTTCAATGGGCATTGTGGTGACATCAGAAATGATCCAGCGTATTGTGGGTGTTCCTCATGATGTGATACGACGCGCGAATCGAGCAGAAGAAGGGGGCATGACGCGCAGATCTTTTTTGAAGAACGTTGCCGTTGTGAGCGCAGGGATTGGCGCTATGACCGGAGCGTCTATAGCAGCAGGGCTCAATGAACTATATGGAGACGCAGATCGCGATGAGAACAAATTTGGTTTGTTCCTCCAATCGATGATGGACTATCGAGATTGTTCTGTTGCGGATGCGATGGTGAAATTATCTGGGGAGTTGAAGGAAGATGAGACAATGGCGGTTGTGTATGGAGCCGCGCACTTACCCGGAATTTCGCACTACTTGGATCATCCAACAGAACGAGCCGCGAAGCTTTTGAGTTACGTGCCCATTTTTGGTCGTGCGTCACGAAGCAAGCCGAGTCGCTATACGTATCGGGATGGAAAGTGGATATTGAGAAAGGAGTAACGTTCGATCCCGCCGCGCATGCCTCAATGGCATGTGTGGCACGTTGTCCTTCC
>CAYHRP010000079.1:971-3720 GCA_964359145.1 uncultured Gammaproteobacteria bacterium
AACAAAACACTCCACAAAAAGTGGAGCATTTTGTTGGGGCGGCCAACGGGGATCGCCCTCACCTCTCGCCACTGCGGTGGCTCGGGATTCGGGTCCTGGCCTCGCGGTGCGGCCTACTGGCCGCACATCGCTCCGGCCGTTCGATCCCGCCGCGCATGCCTCAACGGCATGTGCGGCACGTTGTCCTTCCAACAAAACACTCCACAAAAAGTGGAGCATTTTGTTGGGGCGGCCAACGGGGATCGAACCCGTAACGCCGGGACCACAACCCGATGTGATAACCATTTCACCATGGCCGCCATGTTTTGATGACTATAGTGTGACATCTGTACAGCGACGATAATCTACTTGTTTTTTAGCTGAATTGCAAGGCGCGCGACGTGAAAATTTCTGAAAGGATCTATTGAAGCTCGTTTTTTACCGTTTTATGACGATCGTCATAAAACGGTTTCAGATAGCTTGGCACTTATTCGAATAATAGTAACGCAAAACGCCCCAAACGGGGCGTCTGTGGCAAATTTCCGGTACTGAATTCCAGCCTTAACTATCGTTTGTGCCTATTCGTTCGTGAAACCTGCATTTGCGACGACGGCTCAATGTATCACGGTTTCGCTTATCTGTCAATCGAGAAATAGATGTTTTGATATAGATTTGGCTAGTATTAGCCGTTGAATTGGCAACAAACTATGATCAGTTGATAGGAATTTTGACACCATGTAGTATCCGCGACGCTTTCCCAAATCCAAAACCATCGAATCGATGTGCGATTTCGATGGTGGCGGAGGCGGGAGTTCGCAAGGGGGCCAAGGCTTGCTGGCACCTTCTCAACGCGTTCGCGCGTATCTTCACCCCCACCGGGCCTGCCGGTGGGGGTGAACTTTTGCAAAGGCCCCCTATGGGTTGGCGGAAGGCTGTCTTTGTGGTAACTTTTTTGTGGATACTCGATCATGACAACCGAACACAGATATCGGAAGTCGTTTATTGGTGGATTGCTTGGTGGTTCTCTGGGCTTCTTGAGCGGAGCGCTTGTGCATAGCTCCGTGGTGTCTGTTGTGCTTTTCTTCGTACTCGGCTATGTCGGGTACGATCTAAAGGGAACGGCGGCGATCTTTGGTGTGACACTGAAAGCTGCATGCAAGGCGTTTGTATACGTTTCTGGCAAGTGCCTAGAGCTGATTCGTTGTACGGCTCCATGGAGCCTGACTGCGCTCGCGGTAACGCTGTTCCTGATGCCATATCTCATCCTCATTGGATTGTCGCCGTCCCACGCGTCAACTGATGCGTTGGCTGTGACGGGCGATGTATTTCGGTGGGTATTCACCGGCCACACACGCACCCTTTCGTCACTAGATTTTTCTACGGATACTGTGTGGATTATCCGAGTGTTGTGGGGGTTCCTCCTGATTATGGTGTGTTTCGCGGTGGCTCTGGTAGTCGCCGCTTTCCTCACCGGAATGGCGCATCTAATCCTTTCGGTGCTGTATGAAGGTTTTGTTGAGGGATTCGTGAGGCCGTTTGTGCAGTGGGTGCAAGGTGTGAGCGAATGGCCGCGCACGATCGTGTGGTTACTATGCTACCTCGTCCTGTGGCCACTGCTCGTGGTGCCGTGGGTAGCGGCCAGCACGCTGTGCCTCATGTACAAGGTTGAGCGCCTTGTGACGGGTGCCGCAACGCTTCTCGCCGGCACGGTATTTCTGTTCATGATGCCATTTGGCCTGATGGGCTCTGCGCTCGCCGCCGCTTCCATTGGTTGTGGTTTTGCGTGTGGATTGGCGTCGATTGCGGCCATGCGATTGGCCGCCGTAACTCCCATTCGTGCGCGCATTGAGGCGTTTGCCCGCCGCACGTCTGGCTCCTTTGTCCCTCTGCGCGACCCTGCGTGGATGGCCAAGGGGCGTGCAACTTGAGCTTTTTCAGCCGCCTTCTCGGGCGGCTGCTGTTTTTACGCGTTGACGCGTAAGGTTTTCTTTTGCATCCCTTGACACACATCGAACAAGTCGATAGTATCGCCCTTGTCTTGTCGCGTGCTATGAGGAGCACGTGATGGGCGCCAAAGCAGTCTGGGTACCGAGCAGTACCTGGAATCGGAAGAGGAAGAAGAAGTTGGACATCAAGGACAACGCTGAAGCAGGCGCCGGAAACGGCGCAACGCAGACCTACGTACACCCGGTGCGGGTGCACGCGATCTTCCGGGCGGACTGTGCCCGGGCGATCGTCACCCTCGTCGGGAAGGAGACGGCGCTCGCGGCCGTGGGAGACTCCATCCCGTTCTGGGGGCACTTCGACGTCGCGGAGCAGCTCGGGCAGGCGGCCGAGCAGCTCGAGTTCGGGCGCAAGTCCGGAGGGCGTTGCGCCCTCCAGATCGGCGTCAACCCGATCGACGACCTCGCCGTCGGCGAGGTCACCCGCGCGTTCTTCTGCGACACCGAGTGCGTGGGCGACGTCGAGTACATCGCCGCGCACGGTCTCTTGCGGATCGTGCGCCCGATGCGCTACGACAACCGGCTGGTGATGGCGGGAGCCATCATCTGGCGCTCGCTCATCCTCGCCGTCGAGGGTGAGGTCATGCGCCACCGGGAGCGCGTCGCGAAGGTGGAGTACCGGGGGGTCGTGGGGGTCAACAACCCCGCGGCCATCGCGGCCATCTTCGCCCGCGGCGGCGAGATCGCGAAGAGCTCGGAGGACACCTTCGAGCAGATCGCGCCCAGCGCGCGCGTCGAGTTCGCGGTCGAGGACGGCAAGCCCGTCC
>CAYHRP010000080.1:0-3650 GCA_964359145.1 uncultured Gammaproteobacteria bacterium
GTTCCAGAGCTACAGATTTTGCTCATGTTCAAGAAAGCTCGAGTCCCGTTTCATCGTGTGACATCTATTGCGCTTCTTGCTTTTCCGAAGCGTCGCGGAATCGGCGAAGAATATCCGTGAGAAATGTCTGCGGGAAGGCTCCTTCAACGCGCGTGCCGTTGAAAAAGAACGTCGGCGTTCCACGCACACCGGCTTGCGTGCCCGCTTGCTTGTCGGCGGCAACCTCGGTGGCGTATCGGTGCGAATCGAGGCACGCGTCAAACGCGGCGCCGTCCATTCCAAGCTCGCGCGCGTGTTGTTTCAAGCGCTCGGTGGAAAGGTCGTACTGGTTTTGGTAGAGCTTATCGTGGTAGTCGAAAAATCGTCCTTGATTATGCGCGCATTGTGCCGCTTCTGCCGCCACGTCGGCGTTGGGATGCAAATCGGTGAGCGGAAAATCTCTATACACATAGCGCACAATGTCCGTGTTCTCTACAAGCGCGCGGACAATATAGCTTGTCTCGCGCGAGAACGGACAGCCGAAGTCCGCAAACTCGGTGATGGTGAGGAGCGCGCGCGATTCGGGCGGTCCGAGAGAGGGGTCGTCGCTTGCACCAGTGGTGATCGCCAAAATCGTTTCTGCGTTTCCCAGCGATGGCGCAGAGCTATCGTCAAGCGCGCGGTCGAGTGTCATTTCTGCGGCAAACGACTGCGGCGGTATCACTGTTCCGCGCGAAATCTGCACGGCGTACAAGATCACGCGCCACAAAAAAAGCAATGTCAATACAACCGTGATGCCGATAGCGATCCACACCCCGGTGTGTTTTGGTTTCGTATTGCTTTGAACGAGCGTATCTGTCATAGCGTTGTGTATGAGGCAAGTATAGCATTCCCCTTGACATCCGCATTCCTTGTGTTAGAGTCGCCACTGTTTCTTGCGGCAAAAAGCTTGTAGCCTACAGCTCTCAACTATGTCATTCATTTCCGTTCGCGGCGCGCGCGTTCACAATTTGAAAAACATCAACGTCGACATTCCTAAGGGAACGTTGACGGTCATTACGGGACTTTCCGGTTCGGGCAAATCCTCACTCGCGTTTGATACGATTTACGCGGAGGGACAGCGCCGATACATGGAAAGTCTTTCTTCGTACGCGCGGCAGTTTTTGGAGATGCAAGACAAACCGGATGTGGATGCGATTGAGGGACTTTCGCCGACGATCGCGATAGATCAGCGAACGGCATCAACCAATCCGCGTTCGACCGTGGGCACAGTGACGGAGATTTACGATTCACTGCGCGTGCTTTTTGCGCGTGCCGGCCAAGCGCATTGTCCCGAGTGCCATGTGCCGGTGGTGGAGCAGACGCTTGAGCAGATGGTCGCCAAGGTTGAGGCGCTCATTGCCAAGAACGATGTGTTCGTGCTCGCGCCGATGGTGCGTCAAGCGAAAGGCGAGCACAAGCAAGCGCTTGCCGCGGCGGAGGCGGCCGGCTTTGAAGCCGCGCGCTACGACGGTCTTTTGATGGATATCGACGAGTTGATATCCATGCGCAAAGACAAAAAAAAGGCGCACGATGTTGATATTGTTGTGGCGCGCTATACAAAAGGGCAGGAGATCGCACAGGAGGCGCTGACGACGCAGATGAAGCAGGCGATTGATTTGGGCAATGGGTTCGTAACGGTTTTATGCGACGATACTGGAGAGGATATCTTGATGAGTCAGGCGATGATGTGTCCGCAATGTCAGCGCTCACTGCCAAGTCTGCAACCGAATATGTTCAGCTTCAATTCGCCAAACGGCGCGTGCGCGGCCTGCACAGGTCTTGGCGTGAAACTCGTGCTTGAGCCGGAACTCGTCATCCCAAATCCACGCCTTACGCTCGCCGAGGGCGCCGTGAAGCCGTGGAGCCGCATCGCCGGCAACTCGACGGCGTATCTTAAAGTACTCGAAGCGGTGGGTGCTGAACACGGGTTTGACGTGCATACGCCTATTCAAAAACTTTCCGAGTCAAAAAAGCGTCTCATGTTGAACGGAACGGGCGGCGAAGTATATAGCGTGAACGGGAAGGAGATGCTGTTTTCAGGCGTGCTTGGCATGCTCGAGCAAAAATATAAGGAGACCGATTCGGACTATGTGCGCAAGGAGCTGGAAACGTACATGCGCAAAACGATCTGTCCGGAATGTGACGGCAAACGACTGCGTCTCGAAAGTCTGGCGGTTACGGTTGCCGGGCGCCATTTGTTTGATTTAGTGCAAATGCCGCTTGATGAACTGCGCGAGACGTTTGACGCGTTGAGCGGCGCAACGCTTCAAGACGGCGCGAAGCTTTCTGAAATTGAACAGAAGGTTATAGAGAACGTGAAGCGCGAAGTGACGCACCGCATTGACAGTCTGGTGAACGTAGGGCTCGGCTATCTAACACTCGATCGTTCGGCGGTAAGTTTGTCCGGCGGCGAGAGCCAGCGCGTGCGCTTGGCGACACAGCTTGGCACCAACCTCTCTGGAGTCATTTATATTTTGGACGAGCCTTCTATAGGACTGCATCCGCGTGACAACGGCAAACTCATCGATACCATGAAACGGCTCCGAGACGTTGGTAACACGGTGATTGTGGTGGAACACGATGAAGCGATGATGCGCGCGGCCGATCATGTGATTGACGTGGGGCCGGGCGCGGGCGTGTATGGCGGAACGATTATGGCGGCGGGAACGGCCGAGGCGCTCATGGCGTGCGACGAGTCGCTCACGGGAAAATATCTCAAGGGCGAAGAAGAAATCCCAACGCCAAAAAAACGACGATCAAGAAGCAAGACGAAGAAGATGACGATTGTCGGCGCGACGGCATTCAATCTCAAGAATGTTACGGTAGATATTCCGCTCGGGCAGTTTGTGTGCGTGACGGGCGTATCCGGTTCGGGAAAGTCAACGCTCATTTTGGACATCTTGGGCAAGGCGCTCGCCAAACATTTTTATCGCGCGAAGGCGTATCCTTCCGAGCACAAATCGATAACGGGGATGAAGAACGTGGATAAGGTGGTGACCGTGGATCAATCGCCCATTGGGCGTACGCCGCGTTCAAATCCGGCGACGTATACCGGTGTCTTTACCGCGATGCGTGATGTGTTTGCCAACGTGTCGGAAGCACAGATGCGTGGGTATGACGCGGGCAAATTCAGTTTCAACGTCAAGGGCGGCGGACGGTGTGAGGCGTGCGGCGGCGACGGTCTACAGCGCATCGAGATGCAGTTTATGCCGGACGTGTACGTGGATTGCCAAACATGTCACGGCAAACGCTACAATGCCGAGGCGCTGGAGATTCATTATAAGCAAAAGAACATTGCGGACGTTTTGGATATGACTGTGGAGGAGGCGCGCCGGTTTTTTGCGGACATTCCGGCGATTTACGACAAGCTCAACGTTCTGCACGAAGTGGGTCTTGGCTACATCAAGCTCGGACAGTCGGCGACGACACTCTCGGGCGGCGAAGCGCAGCGCGTCAAATTGGCAACCGAGCTCTCGCGCCGCTCAACGGGAAAAACGCTCTATATTTTAGACGAACCGACAACCGGTCTGCACTTCGACGATGTGAAGCGGCTCCTCGATGTGTTGGATCGTCTCGTTGACAAAGGCAATACGGTGCTTATGGTCGAGCACAACATGGATGTTGTGCGC
>CAYHRP010000081.1:0-3596 GCA_964359145.1 uncultured Gammaproteobacteria bacterium
CTAGAGTTATTATCAGAAAACTCTAGATTCACGACCTGACCCCACACCACTGCCCTTTACCCGCTCAACCGATGTAAAAAGAGCTTCACCGCCGTCTTCACACCGACCGAAAAACTCTGCCCTTTGCGCAATGAGTTGTCTGTGTACACCGCGGTGATAGGCACCTCCGCGTACGCCAAGCGGCGCCGATGAATCTCACTGATGATCTCCGAGGAGACTTCCATGCGATCGGTCTGCAGATCCATCGCGTCTGCGGCACGCCCAGAAAACGCCCGAAACCCGCTCTGGCTGTCAGTGACGCGCTTGCCAAACAGCAAAAACGTAACCAGGTTCCCGATGTGCTGATACACACGCCGCAGAGGCGGCATATTCCCTTCGAGCATGAGCATACGCGAACCGATTACGGCGTCCGCCCCTAGCGTGAGCGCCTCCACAAAGCGCGGAATTTCTTCGGGGAGATGTTGGCCGTCCGCATCGAGCGTGATAACGATATCGGCGCCAAGACGCCGCGCCGCTTGAATGCCCGTTCCAATGGCCGCGCCTAATCCACGGTTGAGAGAATGCGAAATGACTTGTGCGCCCGCGTGTATAGCCGCCGCGGCCGTCGCATCCCGCGATCCGTCATTCACCACCAGCACCCTATCGGCATAAGGCAAAGAGCGCACAATCACATCAGCGATTGTGCCCTCCTCGTTGTACGCGGGAATGATAACAACCGTCATGTTTACGACGTAAGATTATTGAGCAAGATGCGGTTGGCACGCACGTCGTCAATCGTATGTTTGAGTCCATCTTCCAAACGCACGAGCGGCAACCATCCGAGCGTTTCACGCGCCCGCGCGATACGCGGCAATCCGAGCTCCGTCAAAAATGGAAGAGGCGGCTCGAACACGACTGCGGATTTAGACTCCGTCAAATGCGCAATCATATTTGCCACATCCACCATGCGCATGTCAACATCACTGCCGATGTTCACCGGCCCGGGATGTTCCCGCACGTTCATGAGACGCATGAGCCCGTCCACAACGTCTCCCACATAACACAGCGACGTTTTGAAATGCTCGTCACCATAAATGATGAGCGGCTTCCCGTCGAGCGCATTCATGATGAAATCGGGAATGAGATGGCCATCAAACAGTGGCATACGCGGACCGTACGTGCGAAAGATGCGCGCAATCCGCACATCAACACCGCGCGCCTGCGCATACGCGAATCCGCACGTTTCCATAAAGCGCTTCCCTTCGTCGTACACCGCGCGCGGAGTGGTGTGATCCACAATGCCCTCGTCGTCTTCCTCGAAAAAGAGACGACCTTCCGTGCGCCCACCATACACCACCGAGCTTGAAGCCATCACAACGCGTGCCTCATATTTTTCTGCGATCTCAAGAACGTTGAGCGTTCCGTGTCCGTTCGTGTTGAGCGTATCAATGCGATGCGCGTCGAACCGCTTAATCGCCGTCGGACATGCAAGATGGTATACCTCCTGAATCCCTTGGAACGGAATCTTGAACGCTTCGAGTTCTGGAAATGCCTCAAGATTGAACGGCACAGAAATATCGGCGCGAATAAATTGAAAATCGGGATGCTTGAGCAAAAAATCGATGTTGCGCTCCTGACTTGAAATAAAATTATCCATGCAGATAACTCGCACCCCTTCACGCACGAGCGTATCGCACAGATGCGAGCCAATAAATCCGGCGCCGCCGGTCACCAACACGTTCTTCTTATCAAAGATGGGCTTGGACATGGATGCGGGTGATTTGGATGTTATTAATTATGGAAGACAGATGCCGATTCTACCTCGACAAATGCATCGGCCGCTTATACTCAAACTCCGCAGAAAGCTGAATATCCGCAAGAGAGCCATCTTCATTATAGAGGAAAATAGCCGGTTTCCCAAGAGCGGACTGTGAGGTAGTTATCACCGGCGACGCTTCGTTGTACGGTTGCCAAACCGAGAGATCGCCATGGTCGCCCGCCTCTGCATCAATATCAAATTGTCCCACAAACGCGCCAATGAATGTAAAAAATCGCACGTGCGCGTTGATGTCGGACGCCATGCGCGTTACCACATACCGCTTTCCCGCGGCCGTCACAAACACATCGGCGTGCAACGCTCCGCGCTCGTGTGGCGCATACGCCAAGAACGATGTCTGTTGCGTTCCGTAGAGACGATACACATAGACGCGCGGCTCTCCGCCCTCCGAGGAAACAATCACGTCGTCCGCGCCATCGCCGTCGATGTCGCCCGCGGCTATGTTGAGAGTGGACGCTCCGTCCGTTTCAAGCGCGACGTCATTCATGAGCGCGCCGGACTTTCTGTGAAACTTCACTACGGGCGCATGCCCACGGCCCGGCGCCGTGAGAATCTCGTCCACCCCATCGCCGTCCACATCGGCGGACGCAATCGACACACCGCCTCGAAACGCGGGATCGTAGGCAAAAAACTCCGACTCCAATGCACCGGTGAGACTGAACACCTTGATATGCGGCCCTCCGCCTTCACCCGGCGCCGTTGCCACTTCAAACGGCGCGTCGTCGTCAAACTGGCCGATGGCCACGCGCACATCTCCAGTAAAACCCTGGTACGGCACAAAGGCGTGCGAGGACTCAAACGTAGACTCGCTGGTCTCGACGCGCGCTCCGTCCCCCGCGCGAGAACTGATGGCGAACGGACGATCGAACGCACCGGCGCGCGCCGCGGCAGGCGCTACTTCCGTCGCCGCATCTCCACTCGGTTCTTCCGGCACAACAACGGGCGCCGCCTCTTGCGCTGAAACGAGCGCCGCCGCCACAGCAAGCGCGCGTTGTGCGTTGACGCGACCAGCGCCGAGCGTCCCGCTTTGCGCTTTCGGATTGAGCCCAATCACGGGATCAACGGAAGTTTGCAAAGCGGTAAGAACCATCGACGGCGTGATCGTTGGAAAAGACGCACGCAGTAGAGCCGCAACACCTGACACGATAGGCGCCGCAAGCGACGTGCCAGACCATCCGCCGCCGTACAACCCAAGCCCCGCCGAACTCATCTGCGTGGAGTAAATCGAGACACCGGGAGCCGCCAAGTCCGCGCAACGCTTTCCGTAGTTAGAAAAGTCCGCGCGCGCATCGTCCGCGTTCGTCGCGGCAACACCAATCACGATGTTGCGATCGTCACTCCAAAAACTGCACGCCGGAAAAATGGGATCCACATCCAAATCGCGCGCGTCGTTTCCAAGCGCCGCCACCACCACCACGCCCTGTTCGTACGCGCGTTCAATCGCATCGCGCATGGCATCGGAGTCAAACTCTCCCACAAAACTCAAATTGATAACATCCGCGCCTTGACGCACCGCGTAATCGACACCATCCACAATGGTTTGAAACGTTCCGTCGCCGCTCGTGTTCAAAACGCGCACCGGTAAGAGAGAAACGTCCCACGCGACACCCGATACGCCCGTGCTGTTTGCGCTCTGTGCCCCAACGATCCCCGCAATCACCGTCCCGTGGTGCACGCCAATCTCTCCGGGATTTCCGTTTAGAACCGGCCGCGGATCGGCATCGTTGTCAAAAAAATCCCAGCCGTGTACATCGTCTACAAAGCCGTTGTTGTCGTTATC
>CAYHRP010000082.1:0-3554 GCA_964359145.1 uncultured Gammaproteobacteria bacterium
TGATTGCGCGCCGGATAGTGCGTGTCAATGATACCCGCGCCAAGCGCCGAGCTCAAAGGCGTAATAATCCCCGAGGGCGAGCTGGTTGTTCCGGGTCCTCCGGCACCGGTCGCCTCCAAAAGCCTGCTCAAAATAAACTGCGTAATCGAGAGCGACGAGAGAATAATCACCAGTCCCACGGCGGCGTTAATCATGATTCCTTGTGCTTTTTTGATCTTTGTCGGATCCCCATTTGACGTCATCCAGATAAATCCGGCATAGATCATGAGAGATACGGCAATGATGCCGAGGAAACTCAAAGCGATACGAATGACGCGCGCAATGACGATGCGGATGTCCGTCGTGCCAAGTCCCACTTCCGCATTCACGGTTGCCAAATTGGAGGCAATTTCCGTTTGTGCGCGCACAAAGTTTTGCGCAACAAAAAACATCCCAAACAGCGCGACGACAAACAAGGCGGCCGCGGCGATGGAATGGATCCTTTGCCTTCGAACGTGTGGCATGTGCATATTTAAATCCATTTTATCTTGTTTACAACCATTTCGTAAGGTGCTCTTGGGGATAAGGAGGGAGAGTTGCAAACAAAAAACCTCGGCAAGCCGAGGTTTTATTTTTTCCAGATTTTGTCACGTATTCTCTTTTGAGAGAAACGCCTCGACTTCCGCGCGAACATCGTCGCCATTTGCCGCGGCACCAACAGCCTTCATCGCCGCGCCCATAAGCTTGCCCATGTCCACCATCGTTTGCGCGCCAATATCGGCGGCAAGCGACACGACATGTTTGCGAATCTCTTCCCGTTCCATCGGCGTTGGCAGATATTCAGCAATCAAATTGATTTCCTTCTTCGTCTTTTCAATTAAATCCTCACGCTCCCCTTTCACAAAGTCTTGCAAGGCATCTTTGAGTTGCTTGACGTTCATTTTGAGCACATCAATAACTTCGTTTTCCTTGAGCTCGCGCTGAAGTTCAATCTGTTTGTTCTTGAGCGCGGCCTGCAAGCCGCGAATCATTTCAACAATATCTTTTTTGCCTTCCTTCATGGAAGCTTTGAGACGCACCGAGAGTTGTTCTTGGATGGACATAGGGGAGTGGCTAATGGTTAATAAAGCATATCACAGTGCCGAAAAAAAACTCAAAACCAAAACGGGAGCCTCCAGACTCCCGTTCCATTAGCGCCGGCGTTTGCGTTTGAAGCGAAAGTCCTCTTCGGTCGCTTTCCCGCTCTTGATCATCCAGTTGATCTTCGACGCAACGCGGATACCGCGCACTTTTGCCTTACGACGCGCATTGCGATTGGAAATAGGCTCGCGCACTTTGCGCTTGCGTACTTCAAGGTCCACTCCGCTTTGTGAAATACGGCGCTTAAAACGACGGAACAGTCCGTCGAAGCTCTCGCCCTGTTTACGTTTGACTTCAATCATGTGAATTCACCATTTTCAACTTGGCGGATAATAGCACGCACCCTTCCCGCCGTCAATGTTCTACCCCTTCAGTTCCTTCTTCAGATACTCAACCACCTTGTCATCTGCGATAGATTCCTGCGCTCCCGACTCCATATCACGCACAATCATTGTCCCTTCCATCACTTCCTTTTGTCCAAGGATAATCGTAAAGCGCGCGCCACTACGGTTGGCCGTTTCAAGCTGTGCTTTCAAACTCGCCTTCCCAAACGACTCGACCACCGACAAACCAGCCGCGCGAATTTCCTCAAATCGACGCAAAGCGATACGACGCGCTTCCGCTCCAATCTGCGCAAAGAAAATCTGTGGAGATGGCAATACCGGAGGCTCTATCTCCTGCCGCTTCATCTCCAAGATGGCGCGTTCAATGCCAACTGCAAACCCCACCGCAGGTGTATCTTCGCGCCCGCCCATAAGCTCCACGATCCCATCTTAGCGCCCTCCGGCGCCAAGCGACGACTGCGCCCCAAGTTCGGCGCCGTCTCCACGATCCGGCACGATCTCAAACACGGTGCGCGTGTAGTAATCAAGACCGCGCACCAAGTGCGGATTCAATTCGTATGGGAGCGACAGCTCATCTAAATATTCAATGAGTTGCATGAAGTGTTCCTTGGACGCCTCATCGAGCCAATCCACAATCTGCGGCGCTTCTTTCATCACGACGCGACATCCTTCCTCTTTACAGTCAAGAAGCCGCAGAGGGCTCTTTGACAGCCGTCGCTGACAATCCTCGCACAACGCTTTGCGGTGCTTGCGCGCAAACACCACCAACTCCACCTTATACTCCTGCCGCGTCTCGGGTGTTCCAATCGAGTTGATTTCCACCTTCACTTTGACGCCCAAATCCTCGTACAGCTTCACGGCAATCAATATAAGCTGTGCATCAGAAACAGCGTCAGCGCCGCCAATAACTTCAAGTCCAAACTGGTAAAACTCCCTCTGACGTCCGGATTGCGGACGACCGTAGCGATACATCGGCCCCAAATACCAAAGCTTAACCGGTTGTGGCAAATTGAGCATGCCGTGATTGATGTATGCGCGCACAACGCTCGCCGTTGCCTCCGGACGCAGGGCAACCGCCTGCCCGCCTTTGTCGTCAAACGTGTACATCTCCTTTTCCACGACGTCTGTCATCTTCCCCACCGTGCGCTCAAAGAGCTTCACGTCTTCTAGAATCGGTGTATCAATACGCCCGAACGAATACGCTTCGGCGATTTCGCGCGCCTTGCGTCTAAAATACTCCCAGTATATTTGCTCGTCTGGAAGAATGTCTTTCATTCCACGCACGGCATCAATGGTTTTCACGGCTTTGCGCGCGGGCTTTTCTTCTTCTTGTTTCGGTTTCGTGGTCATAGAGTTATAGATTGTATTTCGGAGCATCAAAGATGCCAAAGCGTTCGAGCGGCCATCCACGCACCCATACTCTCCCAATAAGGAATTCCTCTTTTACCGGACCGAAGTTGCGCGAGTCAAGACTAGCACTGCGATTATCCCCGAGAAGAAAGTACTCGTTGGGATTCAAGACCGCGTGAGTCTCAAGCCCAGAATGACCACCCGGCCCCAAATACAGCTCGTCAAGCACGACACCATCCTGATGCTCATCATTCGTCACAATCACCTTCCCGTTACGAATGTCCACCGTATCTCCGGGCAACCCCACTACGCGCTTGATAAAGAACTCACTGGGATCAAGAGGATAACGAAACACGACCACTTCGCCGCGCGTCGGTTCATGAAATCGATAGGAAATCTCATCAACAAGCAAGTACTCTCGATCCACGAACGTCGGCTCCATAGATGCCCCGCGCACCACAAAAGGCTGAACCAAAAAATAACGCACGGGAATAATAATCGCCGCCGCAATCACCACAATCTGCACAATCTCTATAGTAAAAATCAACAGAGCGGCAATGGGCGTGCCGACCCATCGCTCGAGAAATGAGCGTAAGACCGAAGGCGATGAAGGCGTTTCTAACATGAAAGCGCGTTATCAAAATAACAGTATCCGTAAAACAGATAGGAACAGTCTAACACATGTTTTAGCAAGAATCAAGCAGAACACCCATTGCGTTAGCCATATTTTCGGCTTACAAT
>CAYHRP010000083.1:0-3530 GCA_964359145.1 uncultured Gammaproteobacteria bacterium
AGTTTGCGCCAAGCGTTCCGTTGACAGCGATTGACGATCCCGCGGCGTCTTCGAGCGACCAATCGTATAGCTCTAGCGCTATGGGAAGCGTGTTGTACAATTCCACCCATTCGTTCGCGCCGCTTACAGGATCGCTTACGAATTCATTGATGAGAATGTCTTCTGGTCCAATCGGAACGATGGTCGACACCGTGTCGGTTGGCGGTGGATTTATGGCGCTCACGGTTGCCGGTTCTGTGGCGGCCGACTCGTTTATCGTAGCGGCGGTTACCAAAGTGACAGATTCTGCAGGCGCAGATGCTTCGGTCGTGGCAGACGACGCTGTGGAGGAAGACGCTGTGGCGGGAGGCTCTTCAAGCACGGACTCTTCGGTCGAAGCGGCCGCGTTTACGTCACCAAGATACTCCACAGCGAAGTTGAGACGCATGTCTTCCGTCTCGGAAATGTCTACCGACCAATGTTCGGTCGTGAGTCCGGCGGCAAAGCCGGAATATGGCATCAAAACGACGCCGAGCAAAACAAAAACACCAGATAATAATGTGCGCATACTCGTGTGTTAAGAATGAGGCGCACAAATCTGGTGGGGATCAGATTCGTATTTTCAATACACCATAGCGCAGAGCCGCTGTCAAGTCACAGGCTGTGGAAAAGTCCTATTCCCCAAGCATGTTGCTATGGCATAACAGGAAAACAGTCCTATCGAGCGTTGACGAAACGGCTTTGTGTGTTATTGTGCGGTCGCCGTGCCACAGAGTTTTATGTGTTTGATGATACGCCGGGGTGGTGAAATTGGTAGACACGCTAGCCTTAGGAGCTAGTACCCTCGTGGTGTGGAGGTTCGCCCTGTCATTCGACAGGGCGCCACGTCGTATGACGTGGCGAGTCCCATGGGCGGATGGTGAAATTGGCAGACACGCTAGCCTTAGGAGCTAGTGCCGCGAGGTATGTGGGTTCGAATCCCACTCCGCCCACCAAGTAATTTTCTATGCGCATCGTTCTCATTCATGGGTTTAAAGCGTCTCCACAGCACAACTTTTGGCCGTGGCTTTCTTCGGCATTGCGCGAGCGCGGTCATGAGGTCATTATTGTGGCGCTTCCAAATCCCGAGGCGCCCATCTGTTCTGAATGGGTAGATGCGATCTCGCAATCCATTTTGCGTCCGGGTGGTGATACGATTTTTATTGCGCACTCACTTGGATGTGTTGCTTTGTTGCACTATTTGGAAAATGCCGAGATGAGCGGCACGCCAAAATCTGTCATCTTGGTGTCGCCGCCATTTCGCATTGGGAGCGAGACGTTTCGGTCATTTTTTGAGCCGCCGATTGATTTTGACACGGTGATGTGGAAGGGACAGGAGTTTGCGATTATCGCCGCAAAAGACGACGATGTGATTCCGTTTGATCACGCGCAGAAGTACGAACGTGAGCTCAATGGCCACTTGCACGCGCTTGAAAGCGGAAAGCATTTTTTTGACGCAAAAGAGCTTCCTCTTATATTGGAATTGATTGATGATAGAAACAGCGAGCCGGGAGCAACGCTTCCGAATGATTTTAGTGATATCGATGTTGTCGTGTAATTGCCATAAAACGGCACGCGCCTCCAAGCGGGGCGCGTGTTTGCGTTAACGGGAGCGGTTGGGAAAGAACTTTGTGAGAATTCTTTCTCGAACAGAGAAAAAAAGACACAGGAGTCCGAGTACCGCGGCGACATCGGACGTATAGAGCATTTCGAGCGCGAAGCTGCGCGCTAGCTTATCGACGGCCTCATTGGCTACCGATAGGCTCCAAAACATCATAGCCTGCCAGAAACAGTACGTGGCTATGAGTATGAGGCCGAAGGCACATATGAGCGCCACGACATTTATTCCTTGCTTGCCCAAAACATCTCGCAGTATTTTCCAACCATTCAATAGTTCTGTGAGTGTAGATTCACGGTCATCTGTCATTGCAGTTTGTAAGATATGTAATTGCAGACGGCGTGTCAAGTAAACGAGGAAGCCCCAAGGCGCAAGGTCGCCTCGGGGCTCAAAAGTGATTCTTGTTCTATGTGCGCGGCTCAATCTTTGCCGCGACCTTTACCGGCGCGCTTATTGGCGCCGGTTGCCTTACAGGTCTTGCGTGCGTTTATTTTCACGCTCGCGAGACCCCCTTCATTAGAGGGTTTTTAGTTTCCAGTTCCCATGCGCGGACCCTAGCAAAAAAGGTGAATTCTGTCAAGACTTCGCCTTGGCGCATGGGCAACATCATACAGTCCTACTTTACAAAATCTATGTCACTTTTATGACGATCGTCATAAAAGCGGACTGGAAGAATTTCACGAAAGATAGCGGAAAAATCGCATTCTATGTCAAAATACCATAATGTCGCATACGATTTTGTTCAGTCTTACTTGACAAAATTTACGCTCGGTGCTACTTTCCTCCGTCGCCATCTTCCCTAACATGTAGGAGACAGCCAAGTTATGGAGGTGTGACACGAATCGCGTGTCTTCATTGCGAATAGCGATCATGAGTGTTCCTCTTTGTCTCGGGAGACTGGGAGAGCCTCCCGGGGCACAGAGGATCACGGCCAAGCACTTGTCGTGCAATCAAAAACGCCGGCCACCACAGAGAGGCCGACGCTTTTGTATTGGGATGTTAGTTTACGAATATGGCTCCCGTTGCTTGCGTGTTATAACTGTCGTGGAATGTGAAGGTTCCCGCATCCTTGAATCGTCGCTGGAACTTCTGGCTCGGCGCGAGCGTTCCCGATCCCCACTTCAACACGTCGTCCGTTGCCGAATGGTTTTCCGTGCCGTTATTTGTGAAACGCACAACGCGTCCAGTACCTATCGTTACATCTATCGGCACGAATCCGCTATCGGTAATCGAGATTTCAATTGGCACCTGCAAACCTCTGTCAACATTGATGGACGAGGCTGTCGCCGTGACTGTTGCCTTGTTAAAGTCGGCCGCACTGCTCAACGCCGTATCAAAGGAATAGTTGCCAAAGAATGCATCCGGCACGTCATCAATGTGCTTGTTCCAGTTTGAGCCGTACAAGGCCGTGGCCACTTCTGGAGACGGCACATGGTGCAGTGATCCGTTCTCACCGACGGCATACGTTTTTGGATCGCTTTGAATCTTAATCATCTTTACACCCGGACGATAGGTAACATTGCCGCCTATTGGGATGTCTCCAAGCTGTGCGTCCGAAATAAATTTCACGCCATTGAAGTTTTCATACCATGTGAAGTAGGTGCTGGAGTTTGGAAACACATAACGAAAACCATCAGATCCATAGTAGTACACGGCGGTAAACGCCTCTCCACGAATGAGATCGCCACCTTGTATATCAACGTTGGCATTGGCGCGCGGATTACCCGACACAAGATGAACACCAAACGCGATGGCGATAACGGCGACCACAAGAAGGAGCTTTTTCATAGATGTATATGTTGATTGCCAATGATTGAAAGTGAGTATATCACAGCCGAAATATAGATGTCACCCTATGAAACAGGACTTAGCATTCTTGAACATGAGCAAAATC
>CAYHRP010000084.1:0-1073 GCA_964359145.1 uncultured Gammaproteobacteria bacterium
TTTAGTGCGGCGATTAGGCCCGCAAAAAGGAGCGCTACGGAAAAAAGAAACTCTGGACTCATTTTGACGGCTACTGTGTGAAGGGCGAAGTGTATCGCCATGGCATGGCTGGTGGCAACCGTGACTATGGCGGTGCGGCGTTCATTGGCGACGTCGATCGCGACGTGAGGGATAACTTTATAGTAGTCCGTCTCGTGCTCTCGCGCAAAATGTAAATTTGGATTTGGAACTTGATTTTGGGCTATAGATATCAGAGTTCCCGATACAGTGTTTCCAAGTGAGCTCTGTTGCGGCTGCCATTGACGGCTGTCGCGTGTTTTGTTATACAGTCGGACGGAGCAAATATGCCACTGATCGAAAATAACGTATTCGATCCAGCATTGTTGAGGTTGCAGTGCACAACTTCCGATTTCTCGGGTTTGACGCCAGTACGGCTTAACGGAGCCCAACCGTGAGTAGCCTGGCGACACGTCACGTATGCCTTGTCTTGAAGGGTGGCGGGTTTTCGCAAGAGTTTTTGACGGCGTGCCTATGTGAGGCCATGCGCTTGATCCGCGAAAAGGAAACGCAGTTTGACATTTCCGGTCCAATCGCGACTGTGCGGATTATGAATCGTGAGCGCTATCAGGTCATTGGCGACTTTGGGGGAATTCTCGTGGAAGTGAGCGTGGAAAGTGACGATGTTGGCTCGAATCTGACCATGCTCGTGAATCCGCATTGTGCCGCGCCTATCGTGGGCACATGGGCGGATGTCGTTCTCGATGGCAGCCGGTGGCGCCTCGCGAACGAAGAGCCTCTCTGGAACTAATACGATCGCCCTGGCTCACTTGGCCGGGGCGTGCTTGTTGACAGGGAGCGATTTTGCTCGTATCATCAGCGTCGGTTGCGCGATGGTTTATGTTTTTTTTGGGGGGGCGGATGGCGGAATTGGTAGACGCGCTGGACTCAAAATCCAGTGGTAGCGATACTGTGAGGGTTCGATTCCCTCTCCGCCCACCAAAAACTAAACCGATACTGCGAGGGTTTGATTCCTTCTCTTCTGCCCACCATAAATCCAAATCGGAATACATCCT
>CAYHRP010000084.1:1173-3487 GCA_964359145.1 uncultured Gammaproteobacteria bacterium
GAGGGTTTGATTCCTTCTCTTCTGCCCACCATAAATCCAAATCGGAATACATCCTCACACAGACATTATGTCGTATCATGAACGTGAAATGCCTCGCAAAGATTTTGGTCCGCTTGGTTTGTTCGTTGGTAGATTGGCGAGCTACTATGAAAGCGGCTCGTTTGAAGATGCGCGTATACGCATAGGTGAACGGCTTGAGAAAATACAGAAAGGGGAGCCGTATCAAAGGGACGATCGTTTTATCGTATTTGATGAAGACGGAAAAACACAGGTGGTCGATGTGGTTGGTGTCATTAAGGATAGTGATGCACGGGACGGCACGTTAGACTTGATAAGTCGTACTTGGGGGAGTGAAGAAGATCAGCGTACGTTTTCCATATCTACGCAAGAAGCGGATAAGTTTTGCAGAGGAAATCGTCTCGTTCTCACGGCGTCTTTGTTTGATGTGCAAAAGGCATTGTCCGATACAACGTTAAGTATTCCTTCTGATACGTTAAGGTTTGTTCACGCACTACAGCCGGGACAAGACCTCATAGAAGAAGCGAAGCGTCGAGGTATTGAATTGCAGGATGAGTTTGTCATCGATCACAGTCTTTCACAGGCCATTGCGTGCTTTTATCACGATAACTCGCCCGATTACGGCAGTCTATTGAAAGCGCTTGAGCAGATAACGGCCTATCAGCAGAAAGCCGTCAGTTCGGTGCGTGGCAAAGAGCGTTCCGTACGCATCGTTCCAAGCGGTCAAGCAGAACAAGGACATTTTGTTATGCGTCCCATTACGCCAGACGAACAGGCGCCTCTGTATCGAATGCTCATAGACCGATACGAAAAACGCGTCAATACAACGGAACGTGCCATGTTGCAGGTGCTCAATCTTATGCAAGAAGAAACGGGCTCGGTGCCGTACGTTATGGAATGGCAGGATACGCCCGAGGCCTAGAAGTGGTTGCGCATGAGTTGATTTGTTCGTACAATGAAGTTTCACTCATAATTAGAACACTATGGCAGAGACAGAACGACCAAGGGGTGCGGGCGTGGAGGCTCCCGCAGTAGAGATTGAAGAAGGTGCAAACGACCCGATGGGAGTCGGTGCACCGGAAGTGGCGCCTGATTTGGGGGATTTGGATGACTTACTTGGCGAATCTGCGCAGATGGCCAAGACGGCTCTCATGTCAGAACAGGAGGTTGATGAGTTGCTCACAAAACGTGAGGCGTACATTGACCGTTATACGACAGCATCGCGGAATAAAGAATCGCGTCTGCGGCGCGTGGAAGGATTCAATCCGCTAAAGGACTTGGACGCGGAGGATTATGACAGTCTTATTGCGGAGGGCGTGGTAGATAGAGACTATGCTGATAAGCTAGAACATCTCGACGAAGTTATAGAAGATCTCGAAGCTGTTTCGAGTCCATCAGAAGAAATTTTAGCTCGTCTTGCACAATTGCTGGAAAGAAGGGCGCCAGTGCGCGAGTGGCTCGAAGGGAAAGTCCAAGACCGCAAGGAAGCGCTCGCGCAACGTCGCGAGGATGTGCGTGCAAAACTTGAAGCGTTTTATATCCGAAGAATCAACGAGCTGACAGCCGCAGTTGTTGAGATTGAGGCGAATCCTCGCGTTCAAGATCGGCTCGACAAAGAGGCAGAGGTGGCCGTTGCGGAACTCAAGGCACAAAGGCAAGAAGTTATACGAGAAGTGACGCGCTATGTTGCATCGCTATCTGCGCGTCATGGGCGTGCTTTTAATCGCTTGACGCAAATTGCCGGAGAGGCAGCCGTGACGTCACTGATGGACATTCCGCAACAAAGGGATTCAAGAACGAGGACGAGAATCGTTGGAGAAGTTCGGGAGGCTATTATGGACGGCATCTTGAAAGAAACGGGAGACAAACAAGTTCGCGAGCCAAAAGAGATTGTGCCTTGGGCGGCGCGCACGTCTTCCATTGACTATTTTGGAGCCTTGGAATTCCTGCGCACCAGCAAGCGGATGGATGAGCTGAAGCGTATGCCGGGAGCAGAAGAGCAACAGGCACAAAGACTTCTTGAGGATCGCGACCGCATTCTATTGGAAAATGAAGTTTTACGGTCACTGTTTGGCTCCAAATGGCGTGTAGACGCAAAAACGAAGAAAAAGACGCTTGCACCGTTTTGGGCGGCGTTTGATAGGCGCATTGCGACGGATAAGAAGGCAGCCGATGCGGCCACTAAAGCTAAAGAGAAAGGGGCTGAAAAGAAATAAGGTGAGGTTGTAGAAAAAATCAGTGCTGGTCATTGCGTGGTCGAACGGTCATGAGAACGTGCCATTGAGGCACGTTCGAA
>CAYHRP010000085.1:0-3458 GCA_964359145.1 uncultured Gammaproteobacteria bacterium
CGGCTCCAAAATGGATAGATGTGTCTCACGCTCTCGTACGTTTTATCAACGATATAACTATATCGTCTCAAAACCGTACAAGACTGTGAGCCAAATCTCTCTCATTTTGGACTTCGCACAGGACTTTTGCAGAGGCCCCTTTAGGGACTTCGCACAGGACTTTTACAGAGGCTTCTTTGGGGTTTTCCACAACAGTACGCGTCATGCGGGCAGTGTTTCTGCTATAATGCAAACGGACTATGGCGCAGATTTTCGCGATCGTAAACCAGAAGGGGGGAGTTGGCAAAACCACCACGACCCTAAATCTGGGGGCGTATTTGAGCGCGTGCGGAAAAAAGGTGCTCATGGTCGACTTGGACCCGCAGGCGAATGCCACGTCCGGCATCGGTATTGATCATAAGGCGCTTGAATCGAGTGTGTATGACATGCTCGTCGGACGCGCGACGGTAGGGCAGGTGATTTACAAAACGTCGCACAAAGGCCTCCACATCATTCCGTCAAATCAAGCGTTGGCCGGCGCGAGCGTGGAATTGGTGAGTGAGCAGAATCGCGAGTTTCGTTTGGCGCAGGCGCTCGATGCAGTGCGAAACGCCTACGACTTTATTCTCGTGGATTGTCCGCCGTCGCTCGGGCTCTTGACGCTCAATGGTTTGGTTGCCGCTGACCGCGTGCTCATTCCGATTCAAGCGGAGTACTACGCGCTCGAAGGTTTGGGGCAGTTGCTCAATACGATCCAACTCGTGAAGGAAAATCTGCGGCCGGAGCTTGACGTATTTGGTGCGCTGATTACGATGTATGACAGCCGCACGCGGCTGGCCAAAGACGTGATGACCGAGCTGTATCGTCATTTTCCGGACAAGATTTTTCGGGCAGTTATTCCTCGTTCGGTGCGTTTGGCGGAGGCGCCGAGTTTCGGACAGACCATCTTGGGGTACGCGCCGTCGAGCAAAGCCGCACGCTCATATGAGCGCTTGCGGGACGAATTTCTTACGCGATTTCAAGAATATCAAAGTGTCGAGACGCCAACAGTATGAAAAAAAAATCAGGGCTTGGAAAAGGGCTCGGGTCGCTCATTCCAGATAAAATGACCGAGCGCGTTATCAGCGCGTCGGCGGATTCAACGACGACATCTGGGCGCGTTCTTGAAGTTCCTGTGGATCGTGTCGAGGTGAATCCGCGCCAACCGCGCACGCATTTTAGTCCGAGCGATTTGGAGGATTTAATCGCAAGTATCAAGCAGTACGGCATCGTTCAGCCGCTGGTAGTGACGCAAACGTCGACTGGTTATCAGCTTATTGCCGGCGAGCGTCGGTTGCGAAGTGCCAAGGCGATTGGGCTGGAGTTTGTTCCGGTTGTTGTGCGCACAGCCACCGAGCAGGAGAAGCTCGAACTGGCGCTCATCGAGAATATTCAACGCCAAGATTTGAATCCGGTGGAAGAGGCGCGCGCGTATCGGGCGCTCATTGATTCGTTTGATTTAACACAGGAAGAGGTTGCCAAGCGTGTGGGTAAGAGCCGCAGTGCGGTTGCCAACACGATTCGCTTGCTCGATTTGAACGATGAAATGCTTGAGGCACTCATGGAAGGAGAGATTACGCGATCACACGCGCGAGCGCTTTTGGCGCAATCTGATCCCGTGTTGCGCAACCAGATGTTTTTGCAGATGCTCGCCGGCGATATGTCGGTACGCGAAGCCGAGACGCTTTCGAGCACAAAGCGTGCGGGACGCTCTGCCTTGCCGGTGATAAAAGATCCGAATGTTGAGGCGCAGGAGCGTTCGCTCGAATCGCTCTTTGGCACAAAAGTGCGCATTGAATCAAAGCCGGACGGAAAAGGAAAAATTGCCATTCATTACTTTTCAAACGAAGAACTGTATCACGTACTCGATTTGATGGGCACGATTCAAATGATAGTTTGAGGGGGTAGGCTAGCCTCGCACCGATCCCATCATGCCATCAATCCATTGTTTGACGCGGCCGCGTGTGGCGGCGCGGATTTTTGATTGTGCGTGATGTGTTTTGACAAACTTCAGCCAGTCCGGATTGGGACCTTTACGCTTTTTATCGGTGACAATCGCGCACATGTCGCCGGACTTCAGACGCGTATCCAAAGGAACCGCTTGATCATTTACACTCGCCGAAACGCATTTGTTTCCCACCTCTGTGTGAATGTGGTAAGCAAAATCAACCGGTGTCGAACCATCTGGCAAGTCGATGACGTCTCCTTCGGGTGTGAGGACGAAGATTCGGTCTTGAAACATGTCGAGCTTAACTTCTTCAAGATGCTTCAAAAAATCCTCTCCGCTTGCAATTTCTTTATGGATGTCTATCAGATCTTGCATCCACGTAATTTTTGGCGGCTCTTGCGATCCTTGCTGTTTATAGTGCCAGTGTGCGGCCACACCGTACTCCGCTTCGGCGTGCATCTCCTTGGTGCGGATCTGGAACTCGACAATGCCGCAGTGTTCGTCAAGCACCGTTGTATGCAATGATTGATAGCCATTTGGTTTCGGTTGCGCGATGTAATCCTTGATGCGTCCTTTGAGGGGAACCCAATGCGCGTGCAGAATGCCGAGGGCTCCGTAACAATCCGCAACGGAGTCCACGATGATGCGGACGGCTATCAAATCGTAAATTTTTGTAACGTCACCATGATAGGACTGCCATTTTCGCCAAAAACTGTACAGGTATTTTTTTCTCCCGGAGATGGAGTGAACAGAAATCCCTCCCTTTTTTATTTGAAGTGATGCGGATGCGATGGTCTTTTCGATGTCGTGCGCCTTTGCTTGCACTTGCTGATCAAAGAGCATCTTAGCTGACTCGTATTCCTTTGGCATGGCATGGCGAAACGCATTGTCTTCGAGTTTGCCTTTCATCTCGCCCATGCCAAGGCGGCTCGCGATGGGCGCATAAATCTCGAGCACTTCCTTGGCGACGCGCTGGCGTTTGCTTTCGGACATAGCAAACAGCGTTTCGACGTTGTGAAGGCGATCGGCAAACTTGATGAACACGACGCGCACATCGGCCGCCATCGCAAGGAACATCTTTCGCAAATTCTCGGCGTATCGTTCGATGCCGCGGTATTTTACTTTTCCGAGTTTAGTGACACCGGCTACCATGGAAGCGATATCTTCGCCAAACACCGCGCGCACATCATCAATCGTGCGATCCGTGTCCTCGGGGACATCGTGCAGGAGTCCGGCGATCACAATTTCAAGCGGCAGTTGCATCTCCGCCAAGCGCACGGCCGTTGCAATTGGATGAATAATGTACGGCGCACCCGAGTAGCGGCGTTTTGTTCCGTGCGCTTCTTTTGCATACAGATACGCATCTCGGACGCGCGAAATGTCCGGGTGTTCGTAGCGTTGGTTGAGGGTTTTCTCCAAATCCTCAAACGTCCAAAGATACTCTTGAGGTTGCTTTGCCATGGGCGATGTTTGTGTGTCGCACAAAAAATCG
>CAYHRP010000086.1:0-3419 GCA_964359145.1 uncultured Gammaproteobacteria bacterium
AACTCTTGAACACTCGGCATGGGGTCCTCCCTCATGCCGAGTTAGAATATTAGTAAGTAGTGAGTAGTGAGTAGAAAGTAGTGAGTAGTGAGCGGACATATGTCTTATAAACAATTCGGTGGATGGCAAAAGTCTATGCAACTGGTCTTCCTCATTTATGAAGGAACTAATATATTTCCCGTCGAGGAGCGGTATGGTCTTGTGGCCCAGATGCGAAGATCAGCGGTATCAATTCCCTCAAATATTGCAGAAGGATACAGACGCGGTACACGAAGAGAGTACCTTCGCTTTCTTCGTATTGCATTCGCATCAGGAGGTGAACTGGAAACCCAGTTGATTGTTTCAGGGCATTTGAACTACTTAGAACCGCGTAAGCATCAACTGATAGAGTCCAATCTTTCTGAAGTTATGAAGATTATTAACGCGACCATCAAAAGAATTTCATAGATCTTGTGTAACCACTACTCACTACTTACTACTCACTACTCACTACTCACTACTTACTACTCACTACTTTCTACTTTCTACTCACTCCCCCCAAAACAAACATGTTATACTGTAGCCAAACTCGCCTCATGCTACACGTGCTTCAACACGCCAAGCTATTTGCAAAGCAACACGCGCTTCCGCTCCTTGTAGCCGGGTTTATTGTTGTTGCGCTCATGGTAGTGCCGGAAGGCGTCCTGGCAGGTCCGGTTGATGCCATCGCCGGTTTGCTCGCGCAACTTATTTTGTGGATTGCGAGCTTCATTGCTTCCCTCGCGCTCATCCTTTTGGAAATCTTTTTCACAAAAGTCATCAGTTACAACGGCTTCATTGATCATGTCATCGTTGTAAAAGGATGGCAGATGGTGCGCAATGTGGTGAACATTGGATTCATTGGCGTTCTCCTTGTGATTGCGTTTGGCACGATGTTTGGCATCTCGCGTATCAATTGGCGTCAACAAGTGCCTAGTTTGCTCATAGGTGCAGTCATTGTAAATTTTTCGCGGCTCATTTGTGGTCTCCTTATTGATGTTGGACAAGTTTTCATGATCGCTTTTGCCAACGCGATTCAACAGGCAGGCGCGGGAAATTTTTTGCAGCTTTTTTCTATCGACAAAATTCAGGCGTTGAATTCCGGAGCGTCTATTTCGGGAATGTCGCTGTTTTTTGCGGCGTTGTTTGCTCTTATTCTCGCGGTGATTATTCTCATTGTCATCTTCGTTTTCATGGCGATATTGACGTATCGCATCATCATCTTATGGGTGCTCATTATTCTCTCGCCGATTGCCTTTTTGATTGGGGCGGCTAAGGGCGTGTTCAACTCGGTTGGCGGAGAATATCAGCAATGGTGGCAAAAATTTGTTGCCTCCATAACGATTGGTCCTATTTTGCTGTTCTTTCTTTGGCTAGCTCTTACGGCCGTTGCCGGTGGTGAATTGACGATTCCGGGGGGGAGTTCAGAAGTGGGACCGAGCGGCTCGGCGCTTGCCGCCTCTGGCTTTGACTTTGAAACGGTGACGAGTTTCATTATTGCGATTGCGCTTTTGCTCGCGGGGCTTGAGGTTGCGCAACAGACGGCGGGTCAAATCGGTGGGTTTGCGGCGCAGGCTGTTGCCAAGGGCAAGGGTATGGCTACGAAGGTTGCGACAGCGCCGGTTGCGGGCGCGGCGTGGGTTGGCGGGAAAGCGATTCGCAAAGCGGGAGAGAAGGTCAAGGGCGCCGCCAAAGCAGTTGGCGGGGGAACGCGCGATCTCTACCGCGGAGCAACGGCACAAAGACGCCAAGCGAAAATGGAAGCCGAGCGACGCCGCGCGGAACGTTTGGCAACGGACTCGGGACGCTTTGGTGCCATTCGTCGCGCGCAAGGTCGTTCGCGTTTGCAAAAAATTGGAGCACGCGAAGATCTCGAGAAGAAGAGGCAAACCGAACTCATCAACAAGCACAAAGGCGATTTCGATACGTTTTCGCCAGATGAAAAGAAGGCGTTTATTGAACGCGTGAACAATAAGAAGTTTGCCTCCGAAACAGAAAAGGCGCAGGTGGCGGCCATAGAGCAATCCACGGTGCTCGATAGCAAGAAGTTTGAAGAGATGATGACGAGCGATCCGGAGACAGCCAAGAAGTGGTACAAGAGTACTAAAGATCGCGCCAAAGATTCCGGCGATGAGGACACAACCAAGAGGCTCGCCACGATGGCCGAGTCGCGTCCATCGCTTGACGCGAAGGGGCGTGACGGTCTGGCGGCTGCATTCTCCAAGATGGATAAGAACCAAATAAAACGAGTGAACGTGGATGAATTTAAGGATCCTGATGCTCTTGCGGCGGCATTGGATTCCGGATTGTTTGATCAAATAAATTCAGATCCAGGATATTACTCAAAGGCGATGCAGGATATGGCGACGCGCTTTGCCGGTTCGCCGGCCGCGACGGTCAATGCGACTCGTGCCAAGGACGAGCAATCTCGGTTTGAACGGGAGCGTGAGGCCATCGCACAGAATACGGGAATGACTGACGATCAACGTAATGTGGCAAATCAACGCAATGAGGCTACGCGCTCGGTTGTGACGGCTTCTTTGACGGACAACTTGAAGGGTGTTCTTGACCGTGGTGTCAAACTTCAGGATGTGGATGTTACACAGATGACCCCGGACGATATCGCGAAGCTGCTCAAAACGGCGGCTCCAAGTGCGTTTGGCGAATTGCGAGGGCGTTTGGATGCTAATAGAGCGGCTGGTTCTCCCGATGCCAATTTGAATGGGTGGGATGCAGAAATGCGTCGCACGCTATTGAGTCCGACACTCGCGACAGGGGCTAGTGCAAAAGAGCGCCGTGCCTTGCAACAGAATCAAGCGGCTATCTACCAGTCGGCACGCGGTCCGTATGGCTACAACGCGGGCGCGCGCGCGGGCGCGGCCGGTGCTCCGCATGGCGGTGGATGGGCGCCCGATCAACGGCGCGAGTTCAAATCATCCGTTACGAACTCGCCAAATATCGTTATGCATTTGGCTACCGAGCTTGATGCCGATGGTGGAAACAATGACTTGTCGCGCGCTGCGGCCGAAACTATTACCAAGGACGGTTTGAAAGGATTGCTTGAAGACTTGGATAAGTCGCGCGGTTCGGCAGACGAGGCGCAAAAGCGTGAAGTGCTCGAGCGTTTGGGACAAATAGCACAACAATGGGAGGGCAAACTTACCGGTGACATGGCCACGGCGGTGGACGAAGCGGCGGAGTTCTACCGCAGGCGTGTCGCGAGCCAAATTGAGCGCCGACCGTATAGTTAGAGATAACGAGCCTAATCATCAGTTCTACTCGCGTCGCGACTAGCCAATAGCTAATAGCCAAAAACATGGAGGAACGCGTCTTTCCGTATCGTTTCCTTCCCGAACCCGTTCGGGCGTTTTTCCTCGACTCTGGCATTGAGGACATTGCTT
>CAYHRP010000087.1:0-3374 GCA_964359145.1 uncultured Gammaproteobacteria bacterium
TGAATCTAGAGTTATGATCAGAAAACTCTAGATTCACGACCTGACCCCATATGGCTATACTGGAGTAGGGCGTGATACAATCAATGATCGTATGGGAGAATATGGTGAGCCATTGGCTACATCTCAAGAGGAGCGGCATGAAGTGCCGCCTTCTTTGAGTGTCATGGGATGGACCGTTGATTACGTAACGGACCCCGATGCAAAGCGCATAACTATTGACCGAGAAAAGCGGCGCGTGGCTGTGAGTATTGGAGGGTCGCATGACCATGATTCAGATCGTGCGCGACAAATCGGTGTTTTAGCCGTTGCCAGGGAAGAGGCGCTCGTGGGATACCTACGAGAGACTGGCCCGAAAGAAATGCTTCGGTTGTTCTCCGAAGAAAAAGGGTTTGTCCATGAGCTTTTGAATCTCACCGGTGCGCGACTGCTCCATGAGCGCGATGCGAATAGAGCAAAAGAAATAACTGATTCATTTTTGCCTGCCGATTCTGTCGTTGGCGAATTTAAGGTGGCGTTAGCGTTGTATCTTGCCTCGGGCGCGTTCCCCCCAACCACCGAAGCGGTGGCCAATGAATTGCGCTTGCTACCCACCTCGCCAAAAACCGGCGAACATCTGCTTTCCACGTTCACCAGTGAACGAGTGGCCTTATCGAGAAAGCGTGATTACTTTGAACGGTTCATCGAGCCGGCGCTTGAGCGATTGAGGATGATAGACATGGATTTGCGCGCTTCGCAGTCCGATAATTTTCAACCGTCCACGGACGATAGTCCGGAAAAACGAGAAGGCATAGACGAGGCTGACATTATGCAGAGAGTCGAGCCGTTCGTCGGGGGCTATTTTCGTGAGCAAGTTCTAGACGGCGTTGATTGGGAAAGCATGCGCGTTGTCGCAAGCGGTGTTACTTCAGAAAAATTGAATCCGCCCGAGGCAGAGCGCGTAACATCTCCTCAGACGAAAATCCACACGTTTCAGGGGATGGACGGCGCCAAGCTTGCCGTGGGCGAACACACGGCGCCGTTGCCGGCAAGCGCATGCGTGTATCCCGAAACAGCCACAACAGGACTTGCCATTCGCCGGAGCGTCAACGGTGTGCATACGCTTGAGTGGATGGGCGAGGGCGAACCTCCTGAAACCTATAATTTTCAATTTGAACGGGCGATGGAACCGTCTGATTGGCAAAGAGCGGAGCCGACCGAATCTGAACAGGGTGTCCCATCGTGGGTCGTGGAAACGTTATCTGCGGAAACGCAATCGTTTCTCACACAATTACAGAGCGCCCGTATTACGGACCAAGCGCGCGTTCGTCAGATTGCCGTTCGGATTCAGAAGGGGCTTGAGTATGTGAATGACAGTGCCGTGGGCACGGCGCTCGCCGCTTCGGGGAAGCAGTATTTTTCCACACTGGAGAATGTAAAAAAGTGCGACTGTGATGTGGCAAACTTTTACGCCCTTGCGCAAATTCGTGCATTGGATATTCCGTGCCGCATGGTCGTCGGCTATCACGCAAAGCGCGACAAGCGTTTTACCTTTACCGCTCTTGCCGGTGACAAGCACGCGTGGCTGGAGTGGTGGAATCGCGAGAGTGGTTTGTGGGAGCGTATAGACGCAACTCCGCCCGCGCCGCCAAAAGAAGATGAAGATGAAGAGAGCGATGAGGGAGTCGGTAGTGAAGACAGAGATATGTTGCTCACCGAAAGGCAAGACCCGATGACCGAACCGGAAGAAACCGACGATGATCCATTTGGCATTCCGTTCGGGCCAGAGGAATTGGAGCGTCTCAAAGAACGGTTGGCGGATTTACCCGACAGCGATGATGAAGCCGTGGTCGTTGGTCGGACATTTGAAGACCTTTACGGCATTTCCATGGAGCGCTGGGAAGAGGTGCGTCGGGACGCCGAGGCTATTGGCCGTATGGTGTTGCCAAAAGATGCGACGATTGATCGGCGCGCGGAATCTACTGTTGCAGACGAATGGAAACGCACCTTTGATCTTTTAATGATTGCGTATCGCTTGCCAAGCCGATCGAGAAGACTCATAGGCAGACAGAGCCAGGGTGGCGTGTTGACAGATCCGCTCTCTGCCGGCATTGATGTCCTAACCGGTAGTGAGGACCCGTATGGATATGAAAAGCGAGAGCGCCGCGAACAGACCGAAAAACTTCCTATTCGTTTTTCAAATGATTTTCTTCTTGATACGACGGCCTCGATGACCGCGCAAAACAGCGAGGGAGTGACGTTACTTGAGCTTGAGCGACAATTCGTTCTTTCATCCGTGTATGCCGGGTATCGGTTGAATGAGCGTATAAAACAGCGCATCGCCGAGCTTGCCAACGTGCCGACAATTACGCATCATATCCTCACGATTCATGGTGGATCCAAATGGCAGGAGGTATTGAAGACGGCGCCGGCAGAACTCAAAGAGCTCGCCGCGATTGATGAATCTATGAGGCGGCCGACGCGCGGCGCGGGCGGCATGGCCGAGGCTCTTGAACACTATGTGAAAACGTTGGAAGAAGATGCCTCAACGGTGGCGGCACTCGCAAACGGTGATATGCTCAAAACGCTTACCATCATGACAGACGACAATCTTTGGTGCGCTATATGTGGTCAAGAATCGTGCAATTATATGCTGCATGGTCCCACCATCAAGCGTGTCAACAAGGCGCTCTCAAGGGCACGTGAGCTTGGCGTAGTTGTGAACGCCATCGGATTTACCGATCAGTCCCGTCCAGTCGCGGTGCTGTTTGCCGTGGAGGGCGATCCAGAAGCGGCCGTGGTAGTTGAGACCTTAGGCGAAGCGCTTGCTTCCCATCACCGGCAAACCATTCGTGCCATGCGCCCCGTAATTGCGGCGGCTCAAAAAAAGTCTGGTATGACTTCTACAAAACTATTGTAAGAACCTTTACATATGAGCGAATCATCATTTGGACGAAATCATGACATGGATCGTGGACGAGCGTCTGCGTATCGTGCGCGACCGAATCGCGACAGGGCCATTGCCGCCATTCCTGATATCTTGTGGCGTGGCGAAGAACGCCGGCGCAGACGCGCCGAGGAAACGGAAGAGGCTTCTGCCGAACACTCCCGACTCCCCGTGAGTGCGGAGGAACTCGATGCGCGGTTATTGGAGTTGTATGCGCTTGCGCAGGAGTATGCTTTGGAACCGGCCTCCTTGTCTACCGTGCACAGCAATGTGCGTGTCAATGAGTTGGCTAATCTCCAGCCTTCCGACGACGAAGCGTATCTCAATGACCTTGAGAGGTTTTTTGAGGATGAGACTGGCCGAACCTCTGATCTGAAGGCGGAAGAACCGGAGAGAAAGGAGGAACTGGAGGGAGCGGAAGAACCGGAGGGAGCCGCGGAACTCAAGAGTG
>CAYHRP010000088.1:0-3373 GCA_964359145.1 uncultured Gammaproteobacteria bacterium
ATTGAAACGCAAAATACATTCGCCGATGTGGGTGGGTACTTTCCTGACAAATTAAAAATCTCCCTCATGGGGGTGTATTTTTATGACACGGATACCTACGAGACGTTTCTAGAAAAGGATTTGCTCAAACTTTGGCCGCGACTTGAACGAGCTGATCGCATTATCGGATTCAATCAAAAGAGTTTTGACAATCCGGTTATCAATACCTATTATGCGGGGAATGTGAATCAAGTTCCACAGCTCGATCTTTTGGAGGTGATTGCCGGCTCGCTTGGATATCGTGTGAAGCTGGACTCGGTGGCACAGGCGACCATTGGTATGGGGAAGACCGGACACGGGCTTCAAGCCGTGGAGTTTTGGCGTGAAGGGCGAATCAAAGAATTAGCGGATTACTGTCTCATGGATGTAAAGGTCACGAAGGACGTATACGAGTTCGGTAGGGCTCATGGCTATGTAAAATGCGCCGATCGTGGCGGACAGATAATGGAAATTCCTGTGGATTTTTCCGTTCAGGAGGTGCTGATGGCGATTAATCTTACCATGCCGATCTAGGTGTGAGACAGTGATTGCGTATGCCAATGTCAACAGTCAAATGCCATCAAAGACAAAAAACGCATGGCGGCAATGGGACATGGAAAAGTGTAAATCCCGTTAAAGCGTATCTGTGGGTGTTGAAAGGATGAGGTTGATGTGAAAAAAAACGAAACCGGCTCTCCGATGAGGCCGGGTCATTTCGTCTAAGCGGCCAAGGAGCCGCTTAAGGTGGGCAAAGACGCGCATTCAAGGAGCGCGCCTGAAAAGTACGGGCGATCGATGTGACCAAATGAGGTTACCCCTTCGATCGTCGCCTGCGTCGGGTGCGGCGCTCGCGAGACCTTACAGGCCTGGGTGTGCCGTCTTCTCGTCCGTCGTCCGCATGAACAGGGGACGGGTCTCACATGCGCGACGCGCATTGGGCTTATACCAATGCGATGGACCAATTCGTACCAGAGCCGACGCAACTCTGGTCGTTCTCCAATATAACGCATATTCCACCGAACTGCTTGTCCGGGTGCGAATTCTGCGTCTGTGTGGATAGACACGCATGGAGCATAAAGGGAGTTTGGTATGATGTCAAGATGAAAAAGAAAACCCAACGCATCATCTTGGCGATTATCTCGTTTTTCGTGATCATCTCGATGATTGGATTCACGCTTTCCTTCGGCTATTAGCATGAAGTTGCATCCTATCGTCGAACGGCTTTTGACGGTGCGCGGCATGGATACGGCAGAAAAGCGCGAAGCCTTTTTGCATCCGAACTATGAAAAGGATTTGCACGATCCATTTTTATTTTCGCGTATGCGCGAGGTTGTTCTGCGGCTCTGGCGAGCCATGGAATACGGCGAGCGCACGGTTATTCATGGGGATTATGATGCCGACGGTATTTGCGGGAGCGCTCTCTTGGTAACGGCGCTTCGTGAGGTGGCAACGCGCGCGGGTTTCACGTCGTTCATGGAAGGGCTCGACACCTATCTTCCGTCGCGCGAAGGGGACGGCTATGGTTTAAGTTTCAACGCCGTGGAGAGGTTTGCCACAAGCGCGGTGCGTCTCATCATTACGGTGGATTGCGGCATTGCCAACACGGAGGAAATCGCTCGAGCGTACGAGCGCGGCATGGAAGTTATCGTGGTTGATCATCATCAACTTCCTCAAACGCTTTCGGACAAGGCGCTCATCATTCATCCGCTCGTGCCGGGTGAGACGTATCCGTTCCAAAAACTTGCGGCCGTTGGCGTGGCGTTCAAGGTAGCCTCTGCGCTCTATACCCTTGCGAGAGAGCGGGGTGTTGATGTTCCCGAGGGCCTCGAAAAATGGTTGCTCGACTTGGTGGCTATCGCAACGGTGACGGACATGGTGCCGCTCGTTGGTGAGAATCGCGTACTGGAACGATACGGACTGCGCGTGCTCTCAAAGACGCGTCGCCCGGGACTCAAAGCGCTTATGCGTGTGTCGCGGATGGAAGAGGGCGAACGGACAACGACCGACATTGGGTTTCGCATCGGTCCGCGTCTCAACGCGCCCGGGCGTCTTGGAGCGGCAGATGGAGCGCTCGCCTTGCTTCTTTCTACGGACGATCGTGTCGCGGACGATTTGGCGGCGACCCTCGAGGAACTCAACCGAGAGCGACAGCGCTTGACCGAGCAGGCGACGCGCGACGCGCTCGCGCATATCAATGCCGCCGATCCGTTCATCGCCGTCGTTCACGAAGGAATCCGCGTTGGCGTTGCGGGACTCGTGGCTGGAAAGATTGCCGCGCAAACACAGCGTCCGAGCGTCGTTTTGACGCGCGTGGGTGATGTGTTTGTCGGTTCGGGCCGCGCCTCAAACGGTTTTCATTTTGTGGAAGCGATGGATGCGTGTCGCGAACTCATGATTCGCGGTGGCGGGCACCCGCAGGCGGCCGGCATGACCATTGCGCCCGAGTGTGTGGACGCGTGGATTAGCGCCATGACGCGCGTTGCTCTGCGCACGCAAAGCGTCGACATCTCCGCTAAAATGGCCGTGGATCTTGACGTGAGTCTCGACGACGTAGGCTTTGATCTTGTTGACGCGCTTGCGCTCATGGAACCGTTTGGGGTTGGCAATGAACGTCCGCTGTTTTGCGCGCGATCCCATATCGTGCTTGCCACAGAGCGTGTTGGCAAAACAGGGTCGCATGTGCGCCTGTTTGTGACAACGCCCGGCAAAAAAGTGGTACAATGCATTTGGTTTAGCGTGGGTACGCGCGCACAAGGATTAATGATGGGGCAAGACGTGGATGTTTTTTATCGCCTTGACACGAAGTGGTACCGCGGCGCGCGCCAAATTCAGATTGAAATCGAGCGTATAGAGCATGTCTAAACATAGGATGATATCTATGGTCACAATTTTCACAGACGGTGGCGCGCGCGGAAATCCCGGACCGGCAGGGAGCGGAGCGGTCGTGTTTTCATCTGCGGGCGATGTCCTGCTCGAACTCAAGCGTTTTCTTGGCACAGAAACGAACAACGTTGCCGAGTACACGGCGATTGTCATGGGACTGCAGGGCGCGCGCGAACTTGGCGCCAAGGAGGCGAACGTTTATCTAGACTCCGAGCTGGCGGTGCGCCAACTCAACGGCGTCTATCGTGTGAAGAATGCGCGTCTCATGAAGTTTTACCTTGAGGTTCAGGATCTCGTGCGCCAATTTGAACGCGTCACGTTTACTCATGTGCGTCGAGAACGCAACAAGCACGCCGATCGTCTCGTGAATCAGGCGATTGATGAAGCGCTCGCCCCATCTATAGATGTCCCCCTATGAAACGAGACTCCATCATCCATGAACATGGCAAACTCTTTGCTCTTCACATCAAAA
>CAYHRP010000089.1:0-3343 GCA_964359145.1 uncultured Gammaproteobacteria bacterium
AGTATGCCAGCTTCCCAAGCTGGAGACGCGAGTTCGATTCTCGTATCCCGCTCCAATGTTTCCTATAGGGAGCACGCTAAGTAAGTTCCGTTTCATTGCGTGATGTCTACAGTTCACGCATGATGTTCGTGGTAAATAGTCTTGCTCTTTGGTAGTCGATGTGCTATATTCCCGAAGCAAAATGCGGGAGTAGCTCAGTGGTAGAGCGCTTCCTTGCCAAGGAAGAGGTCGCGGGTTCGATCCCCGTTTCCCGCTCCATCAATTTATCTGCCTCAAGGGCAGATATTTTGTTTCATAGGGTGATATCTATAGATGTGAGCGTCGGGGATTGACGAGGGCATTCTTGGCGGTTTGCCTTTGAAGGGCTATAGTGTTTGTCTTGGATTGTTATCTGTCGCGTACCGTACACGACAGGTGACACATGATACGAACATATGAAACTCTCCAATCGATTTCCTCGAACGCGTCGTGATGTCGACAGTGATCTTACGCGCGCGCATGCTTTACTCGTTCAAGCCGGACTTATTAGACAAGTGAGCCCCGGTATCTGGACCCTGCTTCCCGATGGATGGAAAGTGTTGCAGAACATTCATCAAGTTATCTTTGACATGATGGAATCCGTAGGCGTGCAGAATGTTCAACTGCCGATTTTGCAGTCGCGCGATTTGTGGGAGCGGTCGGGGCGATGGAAAAAATACATCGATACAAAGACGATGTTCACGACACGCGAGTATCACTACGAAGCCGAGTATGGTTTGGCGCCGACAGCTGAAGAGGCCGTGTCATTTACGGCGGCGGGCGACATTGAGTCTTGGCGCGATCTTCCTGTTATTTTGCACCAAATCGGGCCAAAATTTCGTGACGAAATTCGTCCGCGGCTTGGTTTGTTGCGCGGCCGTGAGTTTTACATGTCCGATGCGTACTCATTTGACCGCGACGAAGAAGGTATGCGCGCGTCTTTTGAAAAAATGAAGGAGCTCTATCCGCGCATCTACGAGCGGCTGGGCATTCATAAACTCAAAGCGGTTGAGGCGGACTCGGGTGACATAGGCGGTAAGGGTTCCGTGGAGTTTATGGCGCTCAACGATGAGGTGGGTGAAGATTTGTTGATTGCCTGCGATGAATGTAGTTATGGCGCTAACACGGAAGTGAGCGCCGGGGACGTGGGTGGCGTATGCCATGAGTGCCATGTGGGGACGTTTCAAGAAATTCGCGGCATTGAAATCGGGCATGTGTTTCAGTTACAACAGACGTATTCAAAAAGCATGGGGGTTACGTTTCGCGATGAGCATGATACGGAACAGTTTGCGTGGATGGGATGCTATGGCATAGGAACGTCGCGCTTGATTCAAGCGATTGTGGATCAGAATTATGATGATAATGGCATTGTATGGCCGGCATCCGTCGCGCCTATGACGGCGCATATTGTTCCAGTGAATTGGAAGGATGAAACGCAGCGATTACTTGCGGAGGAATTGTACGGTGCGTGCCAAGAGGCGAGCATCCGTACCATGCTTGATGATCGCGACGAAAGTGCTGGACTCAAGTTTAAGGATGCGGATTTACTCGGGTATCCGTATCGCCTTGTTGTCGGGCGCGATGCCGTGAAAGGCGTGGTGGAGATTCGCTCTCGTCGCACGGGCGATACAGAGAACGTAAAAAAGAATGATGTCGTGAAGTGGTTACGGGGACATCTATAGAAGTACCCCTCCGTTCTCTATAACGAAACATCGCCCCTCCGTGAGGGGAAAGCAGGCCCCTCGAAATGAGGGGCCTTGTTGTCCATCACGCAATCTGTTGCTGTTCCTTCTTCATGCGCCAATGCCACGCTTTGTTCCAGCCAAACTCTTTTCCGCGTATCCACGCATCGCGTTGCTGATTGAGAACATAGTCAGAGAACGCTTGGTAGCATTCGGTTGCTATGCCAAAGCGCGGCGCTTCCTCTAGAATGACCGAACGGGCCTTATCTTCGTCGAATCCTCGTCTCTTTTCCATATTACGCTGTGGTTGCGACGAGTTTTTTGTGTTTGAGACTATACACAACAGAGAATGCCACAACGACAGCGGTTGCGGCTCCCGCGAGCGACCAGCCAATCAGTCTTGTTGGCGTTTGACGTGACGAGATGAATCCAGTCGGGACGACCTCTTGCTCCTCCTCGGTTTGCAGTGTGCGAACCAAGATGTCATCGTTATCGCGCGGTAGTAGGCGATAACCCGTCGAAGTTTCGCTGACAATGCCGACGATCGTAAGCTCATCGCCGACGCTGAAACTTGAGATGATTCCTGTTGTGTCTTTAATGTACATCTTTGTCTCGTGCGCGCCATCACTCAAAATGTATGAAGCGCCATCTTTGCTCGCAATCGTTCCTGTGACGCGCACAAGCCAGCCCTCGGTTGCTTCGCCGACTTCATCAAGAGCGATGTCGTGTGGAAGCGGAGCATCTTCTTGTCCAAGACGCGTGATATCCGTGGCATCGCTCAATTTTACGCGTGTCTCACCTGCACTCGACGAGAGCTCGCCTTTCACACGAACGCGCATGCCGCGCGCGAGCTCGCCAAACTGCGCGCTATGCAAGTACACTTGGATACCGGAGCCGGCAAGATAGAACACCTGTTTGCCAAGAACACCCGGTGCCGCGGAAATCACGCCTTCGGTGATGACGCGCGTTCCCATCTCAAAGGCGCGGAGATTTGCAATCGAGACCACCTGTTCCGACGCTCCATTAGCGCTATCCTCTGATGCGTTTGCCGTTGCCGATTGGCAGTTTGTAGAATCATCGTTCGTAGCGAAGTCATAGGCTGGTTCGGATGTGTTTTGTGAGATGGCCGTTTCGTCAATGGCATCGGTTGAAGCGGTGTCAATTGTTGATGGTGCGCTAACTGACACGCTCATGCTTTCGGCTGATGCTGCTTCCACGAGAGGCAATGCATTTTGCGCGCCGGGCGTTGGAACCATCTCCATCAGCAGAACCGGATCGTTTGGCGAGCGTCCAACGGAATATGGATCCTGCACCGCTGGCCCGTGGAGCGCGAATGGAGTGTCAACTTCACCATACGAGAGTTGATCAATCACAATCCCCTCCGGATTCAAGAGCGTGATAGCGTCGCCGCCGTTGTTGAGAAGCGATGGCGAGAAGGAAACGAGCAAGTATTCGTGCGCGCCAAGCGTTCCGTTTACCGCGATAGACGATCCCGCGGCGTCTTCGAGCGACCAATCGTCAAGCTCAAGCGCTATGGGGAGCGTGTTGTACAACTCCACCCATTCGTTCGCGCCACTTACAGGATCGCTGACGAACTCATTGATGAGAATATCTCTAAGACCAATCGGAACGATGGTCGACAC
>CAYHRP010000090.1:0-3316 GCA_964359145.1 uncultured Gammaproteobacteria bacterium
TAGCCGTTGTCGTATGGTTTGTGTTCTTTAGGTCGTCACATAAAAAGTCTGCCAGTGCATTTGGTCGTTTTTCTCGGGACCTCACGCAAATGGCTCGTGATGGAAAGCTTGAGATGTTCTCCGGCCGCGAAGCGGAGATTGAGCGCATGACGCACATTCTCATGCGTAAGTCCAAAAACAATCCGCTTTTGATTGGACAACCGGGGGTAGGAAAGACCGCCATCGTTGAAGGGTTAGCCGATCGCATTGCACGCGGTGATGTGCCAGACGGGCTCAAAGACAAACAAGTGTTGGCACTGGATTTGATTTCCATTGTTGCCGATACGAAATACCGAGGCGAGATGGAGGCGCGGCTCAAGGGCATGTTGCACGATTTGGAGAATGTCAAGAGTCACGCGATCTTGTTTATCGACGAGGTGCACATGCTGGATCAACTATCGGGCGCTGAAGGATCGTTAAACATTTCTGACGTACTAAAGCCGGTTTTGGCACGCGGTGAGGTGCAGGTTATTGGTGCGACGACATGGAGCGAATATGAGAGCACGATAAAAAAGGATCAGCCGCTCGATCGGCGGTTTCAGCCCGTGATTGTGGAAGAGCCAACGCCAAAGGAAGCGCTCGCGATGCTCAAGCACGTTCGCTCTGCCTATGAGACATTCCACAAGGTCACTATTGAGGATGAAGCGCTGGAGGCGGCCGTCTCACTTTCACGCAAGCGCATAAAAGGACGATACTTGCCCGACAAAGCGCTTGATCTTATTGACGAGGCTTCGGCAAAAGTGGCCATTGAATTATCGCGTCGCGAACATGGATCGCCGTTTGGGATTGTGCATGCGGCGGCGAAGGTTTGTGAGAACTGTGTGACAGCGAAGGATATTGAAGAGGTGGTGAATGATTGGGTCGGAGACGGAAAGAAGTAGCGTGCGCGTGAATGGCTCACGGAATTTTTTGTTGGCCGCGGCGTTGTTATTGACGCTGAATCTTGTTGTGGCGTCATGGGTGCTTGGAACGCTTGGCGCTTTACTGTTTCTTGTTGGGGCAGTCTTGGCATTGTGCCGGATGGAGTGTTTTGGGAGGGGGCTGTGGGATCGGCTCCTTTTTGGTTTCCTGTTACTGTTTGGTGTGGCGACCGTTGGACTTGATGGGATGTATCTGCTTTTCGGACGATTCGAGACTTGGATGGTAGGTGTTGTTCTATGGCTTCTTGTCGGGATGCTCCTGTTGTTTCCCGCAGGCAATCCCGTATCGTTTCAGCTGAAGCGCGCACAGCCATGGGCATTTAGTGCCATCAGTGTCACGGCAAGCTTGCTGTTGTTGCTCCTGTTTTTTTTGGCGCGCACAGACATACCGCTTGTGAGTCCATGGAATCTCTTTGGATTTGAGCCGTTTCTTTTGCTCGGCATTGCCATCTTTGCCGCCATGTTTTCCGCGCGCGAGCGCGACGATGATCTTCCAATGTTTGTTTGGATGCTTGTGTGCTTGAGCGCGTTGAGCGTCTCGGCTATCGTGTACGTCGTCGGTTTTGGTTTTGATCCATTCTTGCATCGCGCCGCCGAGCAGGCGCTCGTTGACACGGGCGTTGTGGAGCCTGTGCGGCTCCTCTATAGCGGGCAGTACACTCTCACGGCCGCGTTACATCATCTCACAGCTTGGCCAATCAAACTTATCGATATCTGGATGGTGCCGATTGCGGCAAGTGTGTGGCTTCCCATCGTGGCTATTGTCGGCTTTGAACGTGGCTGGAATCTCTCTCGACGCCAAGCGCGTATGTGGTGGATTGGCATTTTTGCCATTCCGTTCATGCTCGCGACCTTTACCGTCCCATTTACCGTCACGTATGTGTTCTTTTTGGGATTCATGACGGCGTACCCATTTTTTGTGAGATCAAACCGCTTCTGTTTTGTGACGGTTCTCGTTGCGTTGACTGCGGCCGTTCTCTTTCATCCTCTTCTTGCCGTTCCGATGTTGCTCTTTTTTCTCGGTGAGCGTTTTGCAAACCTGTTTAGTAGCCCCATCACGAAATGGATGATTGCGGCAGGGACGGCGATGGCTATCGGATTGAGTGTTCCGGCTATGCTCGCTGTGGCTAACGCATCATGGCGTGCGCTTGATATCATGCGTCTCTTTGAATATCTTCCAATCTTTTTTCGGCTCTTTGCCAGCCCCTACTTCGACCCGTTTCCGTATATTCCGTGGGCGCTTGATTTACTCTACGATTTTCGCTACTGGTTTCCAATGGTTGTAACGGTAATGGTGCTCGCTGTTGTGTGGCGTGTCCCATCAATGCGCGCGCATGCCAGAGCGCATACAACGCTGTTACTCGGACTCCTTCTGGCCATCTGGGGCGCCGCCACACTGTTCACGTTTGACGGCATCATCGATCATGAACAGGGAGAATTTGCCTTGCGGTTGCTTCAGGTTCTCTATACGTTTGCTTTGCCGCCTTTGGTTGTTCTTATAGCTCGCGCGCGTCGTCTTGAAGGTGCACGTGTCGTGTTTGTTGTTTGTCTGGTTGTTATCGCATGGTTTTTCTCGTACCCACAGTACAATCTCAAGACTCCATTTTTCTCGCCAAGCGTAAGCGCTATCGATGTCGCGGGCGTTAATTCCATTGACGGGGCGAGTCAAGGAGATCCGTATCTTGTGCTTTCACATCAATTAATGAGCGCGGCCGCCATTCAAGAATTTGGGTTTATACACACATATCCGTATGGTGAAGAGGCGATTCTGTGGTATGCTATCCCTACGGGTGGGTCTTTATATGTGCTCTTCATGGACACGATTTACCGCGGACCGTCTTTGGATGCCTACGCGGATATGGCGCGGCAGACGGGGGTGCGTCGAATCTACTTTGTCGCGCATGCGTATTGGGCGCTGGCGCCCGAAATCGTTGCACGTTTGGAAGCGGCGTCCCAACGCACGCTCCAAGTGGAAGGATTGACACTTTACGAATTTATCTTTTAGACAAATGTATGAAAACAAAGACGAGAAGCTCGACTCGCACAATGGTGACCGTTGGTTTGGTCGCGCTTTTAGCGGCCGCGGCCGCCGCCGGTGCGGTTTCGTTCAAGAACCGTTCGGGAAATGAAGGAAGATCATACCCAAGTTTCGGAACACCCGGCTATACAACACCCGGCTATCTTCCTCCGGCAGGGTATGTGACGCCGATTCTGAACCCTGTTTCTCCTGCGAATTTGAAGAGTATGATTAATCGGTGGTTGAATTAGTGAGTCGTTTGCCATTCCACAACAGGCGTGGTAAATAGATGTCACCCTATGAAACAAGACTCCATCATTCATGAACATGGCAAACTCTT
>CAYHRP010000091.1:0-3253 GCA_964359145.1 uncultured Gammaproteobacteria bacterium
ACTCCCATTTTCGCGCCGTTTACGCCGCGCCGTGGCACGAATGCGCTCGCGCCGCCTCTCTTCCGTATCCGACATGCGCTTCATTTCGGAAAAAACGGAATCAGCCGCGATGCCGATAATAAAAAACATGAGTGGGATTGAAAGCAGAATCAACACGGATGCCGCAATTTTAGAAGTGTCTTGCGTTGGCGTTAAATCGCCATAACCTACCGTTGTGATGGTTACGACCGAGTAGTAGAACGCATCAAGGACCCTCCACCCCTCAAGAACGTGAAATGTGGCGGTTGAGATCGCGATAATGACGGAAATGGCCGCCATCACGCCAACCATCCGTTTGATGAACGATGTTGTGAGATATTTCATGTTTGTTTTGCTTCGTCACAAGTATAGCACGCGGTATCCACAGCAACGCTTGACGGTTTGCGTAGCGTCTGATAGATTCCGCCCCATGTCCGTGACTGGGAGCACTGATTTTAAAGAGACCGATACGGTCATTGTGGATGTTTCTGAACGATTGAGCGTGCGCAGGTTGCGCGCTATCAGTTGGCCGCATGGCGACGACACCGTTGGCCCTGCGTACCTACCTTGTTTGCCTCCTCGATTTACGGAGGAGCAAACAGCTGTTCCGGCACATAAGGCCGGTGACGAGCGCGTGGACGACGCGCACGACCTCGACGAGGCAGACCTCGTCTCCCTGTCGTGGCTTGAGCGCTTGGATGCTCGCCTCGACGAATGGCCACCGCACATGGTGTGGGCGTTGCTCCACGCAATGAGTGGCGCAAGCGCCCTGTGCGCCGTTCTCATCGTCATCGTTCTCTGTCTCCCCGCCCTCCACTAGGGTGGGGCGTTTGTTATCTTCGAACAATTTTAATTTTGAACGTATCAGTCCCTGGCTCATGTAGCCCGAGACGATACTCCTTCACAAACACCGGCACACGAGAAATACCACTTTGTAGAAACTTCTGATGGTAGTATCGCTTCTTTCCAATAAATTCCAATACCTCTTGCCCAGACTCCTCCAAGAGTGTCTTTCCTCCGAGCATCAGTTGCTGAAGATCTCGCGTGAGCAATATAATGAGCACCAAAATTGTGGAAAAAAGCACGACAGAAATTTGGATATACCAATGCGGTTGCGCGAGATCAAAGAGGCTTAAGAAAATAATAACGGAAAGAAGAATGAGCATTCCCCATTGGGCGATAGAGAGTCGCTCGGTGGCAATCGTAGCGCTTGCGTTGCGATCATTCTCAATACTTGCGAGTTGATCCATCAGCGCTTCATAAGCGCCCGACGGTTCTTTCTTTTTTACAGTGCGCACTTCGTCCCACATGGCCAGATAGTACTTCGCGGAGAGTTTGTAGGCTGGATGAGAAAGGGTGAAGTCATAGCTCACGATGTAGTAGGCATCTATTAGATTTGCTATACGCTTGGCAAACGTGACGCCGAACATCTGTGCTGTCTTGTACAAACACAGGAACGAGGCATCTTCGCTCGCAATAAGATTACGAATTTGATCGTAGCGCGTTGCAAGTCGAGCGATGTAAAACCCCGAAATAATGGCAAAGAGAAATGTGCTCACCGTAAGAATAAGCTCGACGCTCGGAAGTGAGTCGTGCTTTGGGATGATCAGCGCCAAAAGAATAAACACCGGTAGAACAATTAACGCCCCTGTTGTTGCAGATATATAGCGCATAGCCTCCTATACTAGAATCAGTATATCATCTTTCTTTGCGCCGAACGCTAAGAGAATCAAAACCTATGCATTACCGACGATGAATTTGCTCCATTGTGCTGGCTTGTTGAAATGGGGCATTCGTGTTAGCTTTGCGGCGTTGCCGAAGATTTCCCTAGGCATTTCTCCTTCCCAACTTACAGAGAAAGTGAGGCTCCCTTGCCCGATATCTTCCCCGGGGTTCCTCCGAACATCATCGAGCGATTCGTGAATGTGGTTCGGTTCACAGTTCACGGAACCGTCTTGCCGCTTGCCACGAGCAAGGACGCAACCGACACCGGCTGTTGCGTCACGCTGTGGATGCGGATCCACGACCCCGATCCGCGATGGACGCTCGTGTGCGTCATCCCGGTCGGCGTCCTCACGCCGGAGCAGTACCTGAAGTACTGCTACTTCTCCGCGGAGAAGGGCCACCGACTCACGACGCACGCCGACCACATCGTCAGCTACCAGAGCCGTAGCGACGAAAGCGATCCGGATTGGACGCGGCGCCAGTACCCCGGCGCGGTCCGCATGGACCTCGCCGAGGTCATCGTCTCGACGTCCGGATTCGCGTGGGAACTCGATGAGCTCGCCAGCATCCTCATCGGCAGTTCGTTTGGCTGGGTGAGTCGCGAGCGGTGCGAGGAGGCGCTCGCGATCAGCCGCAACCATGATGCAGAAGCGGCTCTCCGAGCCGCGAACATCATCTGAACCCCCTCTTGCACCCCGCGCGAGACGATAAGCCCCAAATCGGGAGCGCTCGTCGTTCTCGACGCGGGGTTTGTTGTTTAGCTTAGCCACGCAGTTCATCGATACGGTGTTGAAGGTATGGTGGCAATAAATTGGGGTCTGTCACCATTTACCCGTTCATGGACATATGTATTATTCGAATCGAGGCTGTTCTCTACTCCACGACCGTCACGGCACGTCCCCGAGACAGGGTGCCTCCACCAATGAGGTCTTCCACCTTCAGAGTCGCAAAGTACGTTCCGGGACCTCCAAGGTCGTCCATGAAGATTCGGTTAGATTGCACGTACAGAACGGCCGATTCAGCTGTCGCGCCCTCTTCGCCCAGGATACTGTCATACACTTTCACAACATCACCACTTGCACTATCAGCGCGCACCGTCACCGATGCATTGACGTGATAGAGTCCATCATCGCCCACATCAAACCCAGAGATGTCCTCAAGTAAGAGGCCGAATGAATCCACCACTTCATCACCAACGACAACCAGCTCTCCGTCGGACCCGGTATTAACAACGAGGAGGTCTGCATCGGTATCGAGACCAAAACTGGTAGACGTGGTACAGCCGGCACCGATGAGGAGCAGGGACAGGGCCACGGGTACAAGTGTTTTGAAAAGCTTCATACAAACGATAAGAATAGTGATTTTAATTGTAACTTGGGCAAGGTATTTTTGCGAAATTATTTGTCCACAGGAAACGCGTGTGAGAAATTTTGAAAACCACCTTTCGGTGGCTTTCAAATTGGTGACCCCAGGGGGAATCGTCCTCACCTCTCGCCGCTGCAGCGGCTCG
>CAYHRP010000092.1:0-3228 GCA_964359145.1 uncultured Gammaproteobacteria bacterium
GATAGTCAACAACGACACTCTGTAAACGGTCTTCTTCTGATTTGCGTTTGGGAATCTGCATGGCAACAGCATACACATTGATTGACGCCGCGCGCAACCTCTTGTACCATCTCAAAACAAAACGGGTCGGTAGCCAAGCGGTCAACGGCACGACGCTGTAAACGTCGCGGCACAGCCTTCGCTGGTTCGAATCCAGCCCGGCCCACCAAAAAACACATCCGTTTACGGGTGTGTTTTTTTGGAGCCACCTCGGGGATTCGAACCCCGGACCTACGGTTTACAAAACCGTTGCTCTACCAGCTGAGCTAAGGTGGCGCTCTCCCTAAAGCTCTTTAATACGCGCTTCAAACTCGTCGATTTTATTGTTCTCGGGGTTTGCTTCCTTGAGATAATATACGCCCTCGCGCGCAAGCTTCGCATCGCCGGCGAGTATACTCGACTCAATCAAGAAATCAAGATATTTTGGGTTGCTTGGACGCAAGGCCACCGCTTGGCGAAAAAATTCCGCCGCCTCCTTTACTAACCCCTCGCGCAGAGCCAACTCCCCCAGATACACCAAGATACTCGCATCGTTTGGCGCCAATGATAAGGCAAAACGAAACGTCTCCTTTGCCTGTTCAAATTGCCGCGTACGCATATACACAATACCCAAACGCTCATAGACCTGCGCGTTTTTAGGATCAAGCGTGAGATATTCTATCAGCCGTTGCTCGGCGACGGTGTAGGACTCATCCGCAACGGCGCGCTGTGCGTCCTCGAGCAGTTGCTTGCGTGTTTCGTGGGAACCGGCCACGCCCTGCGCGGTCTCGTGTTGCATCCGCTTGTACTGACGGTCAAGCGCCTGCGCCTTCTTGTACCACTTCTTCACAACCAGCCGAGCGCCTCGACTGGTGCGAGACAAGGCGCGCGCTGCTTGCTTAGCGCGATCTCCGCCCAGTCGCTCCAAGCGTTGCATAACCAACTCGACTTTTCGTCCATGGCGCTGACGTTTTGGATGCGACTTTGGATCAAGTACGGCCACTTCTCTCACGTGCCGCGCCCCGATGCCAATCAAAACAGCCACCGATAATCCTGAAAGACCGATCAAAATCCACAGCCACATATCAGCTCACTTCGCTTACGACGCCGATGAGTTCCGTGAGCGAGTTCAAACGTGTGGACGCACCGCCAACGAGTACACCATCCACTTCACTGTCGCTGACAAACTCATACACGTTCTCCGAGTTCACACTTCCGCCGTAAAGAACGCTCACACGTTCCATGCCGGCTTCTTCAAAGCGTTCGCGAATAGCTCGATGCATTTCGCGCACATCATGAATCGTTGGCGTGACTCCGCTTCCAATCGCCCAAATCGGTTCGTAGGCAACGATCAGGCGACGCCGCTTGGACACATCCGCCGACGCCAAGATCGCATCGAGCTGATCGTGCACATACGCGAGCGCTTCGCCATTTTCGCGCACCGCCGCAGGCTCTCCCACACAGACAATCGGATCGAGATGATGTTCGACAGCTTGCGCAAATTTGCGCGCGACATCTGCGTCCGTTTCTCCGGCGAACATTCGACGTTCAGAGTGGCCGATAATCACCGCACCAGCCCCCACTTCCTTTATTTGTTTGGCAGAAACAAATCCCGTGTACGCCCCCTGCACCTCCCCGTGTACGTCTTGCGCCGCCAAAAGCACACGTGAACGTCCGAGCACTTTTGCCACATCCGTAAGCGCGGGATGCGAAGGCGCTAAATACACGTGCGGCACCTCCTTGAGCCCGCGCAATCCACGCACAACCCCTCGCGCGAGAGCCACCGACTCACGCACGCCAAGCTCCATTTTCCAATTGGCAACAAGAATTTTCATAGGGGGACATCTATAGGGAGATAATAGCCGCGCGAACATCATCCTCACTCTTCGCGGCTCCAATATATGACACCGCCATGCGCTTTCTGTCAAACGTGTCTCGAGCGAGCGTTTGCAATTCCTCGCGCGTCACAGCTTGCAACGCGGCGATGCGCTCCTCGGGCGTTGCGACCGTTTCATAAAACAATCCGCGCTTCGCATACCACTCCGCCCGCACGCTTGAGTCTTCCATCGCGAGCAACATCTGTCCGCGCAGGTACTCTTTGGTTCTCTGCATCTCCTCGTCCGTCGGGCCATGCGCTTTGAGGTCTTCAAGCTCGGCAAAAATACGCTGCGTCGCCTCGGACAGTTTTGGTCCGTTGAGTCCCGCAAGGATCGCCACAATACCGGTGTCCTCATATTCTGAATGTCCAGCATTGATGCGATACGCCAAGCCACCTTTTTCGCGCACGCTCATAAACAGGCGCGAGGACATGTTCCCGCCCAAGAGCGTCGTCAGCACTTTCATCGCCGCCAAGCGCTCATCGGTATAGGCAAGGCCCGGAAACCCCAGTCCCAAATGAACTTGTTCCGTTTTCTTCTTCTGCATCCGTATGGGCGGCGCATCATGCAACGGAAACACCCCATAGCGCTCAAACAACTGTGCATCTCCATGATCCTTCACGTGTCCGAAGGTGCCATCGAGCCAATCGATCACTTCCGCAGAAACATTCCCCGCCGCACACACCGTCATGCGCGACGGAACATAGAACCGATCGCGCAACGCCATAACCGCTTCGCGTGCCATGGTTTTCATTGTAGTTGCCGAACCGGCGATTTCCCATCCGAGACTGTTCCCGCGGAACATTTCCTCCTCGAGAATGTCTTCAATGTGGCGCACGGGCGTATCCTCATACATGTTAATCTCCTCAATGATGACGCCGCGCTCACGATCCATTTCCTCTTTGTTGTACACCGAGGCGAACGTCATATCGTACAGCGTGTCGATGGCAAACTTGGCATGACGCACATCGCCCTTAATGTAGTAGCCGGTGTACTCTTTACTTGTGTACGCATTGTAGTCGGCACCAATAGCATCGAGACTGCGCGCCACGTCCATCGGCGTTGGCAAGTTCTTCGTCCCCTTGAACATCATGTGTTCGATGAAGTGCGATGCTCCGCTTAATGCAGGCGTTTCGTAGCGAGAACCAAGCTTCACCATAACAAGAATCGTTACCGCGGACGTCCCCGGAGTCGGATCGATAAAGGCGCGGATGCCATTATTGAGTTTGGATTCGGTCATGGAATTGACGGTTATGGGCTAGAGAGACAGGTGCTTACCAAGATATGTTTCTAACACATCCATCTTCACACGCTCCTGTTGCATAGAGTCACG
>CAYHRP010000093.1:0-3108 GCA_964359145.1 uncultured Gammaproteobacteria bacterium
AATAGCCAAACCAGTGTATCACGTTGATTCCGGCGCACGCGACGGCATCTCCGATATCATTCCGTGTACGCTGTCAAGCCCTTCCAAATATACCGTGCGCTCAAGCACCTGCGGACGGCCATGCTTTCGGCGCGCTTCTACCGTGACGATATTGAGTCCACGCGTGAGAATCAATGACGTTTCAAATCGGCCTGTCGGATCTGTCAAAATCGCCAAACCGTTTATGGTCACCTGCGCCTCCTCCTCCGTTTGGCCGCTCACCATAAGCGATGCCGTAGCCGTTTGCAAATTGTTGCTCGGCGAATCAACAAGAAGCGCCGGAGGGGAAAGCAGACGATTCACCTGACCGCCCACGTAGACCAGCAAAGCAAGCGCGAGCGCACCAACAACAAGGCGGCCAACGAGAGAGCGCCAATGTTGCAAAACGTGCCCTTGAATACGTTGTCTTGGCGTGCGCAATGCGTCCGCCACCGCCGGACACGTGCCACATTCCTCGTCAAACCGCGAGAGAAAGTACGCACTGTCGCCATGGAGAGCGTCAACGATTTGCTTCAGAAAATGGCGCGCATACAAAGGATCGGGCAATTCGTGATATACGTCGCGCTCAAACGCATCAACGTATTTTCGCTGGATACGCGTTTCTTTGGCAATCATCGTCTGCGAAATTCCCTGACGCTTGCGCAAAGCGCGCATCGCCTCGCCGATAGTCCCCGTTTGAAGTTGTCGCATGAGAAATGGCATGGAGTTGGCTATTGGCGATTAGCTATTAGCGATTGGCTATTGGCTCGTCGTTTTCATCGTCATCATCAGCATCCTCCTCCTCTTCGTTTTCGTCGTCGTACGATTCCTCGCCCTCCTCCTCTTCTTCTTCAGCGACATCCTCACCATCTGCATCGTCTGCGTCGTTATCCTCATACACCGCACCGTCCAAATCCGCCATAGACTCAATCAAAATCTCTCGTGCTTTCGAACCGCGCTGTGCACCAATCACGCCCTGCTCTTCGAGCAAATCCATAATGCGCGCGGCACGCGAGTAGCCGATTTTGAGACGGCGTTGCAGGAGCGAAGTAGACGCCTTGCGCGCGGCTAAAAGCACCTCAATCGCGTCCTGCAAGAGCGGCTCCTCTTCCAACGCTCCCTCAAAAACCGTCGAACCGCCGTTACGACTGTCCAGAATATCGTAGTTGTAATCCGGCGCATCCTCCTGTTTGAGCGCGCTGACCACATTCTTGATTTCTTTATCGGATAAGAACGCGCCCTGTAATCGCCGCGATTTGGACATCTCGGCGCTTGTGTAGAGCATGTCCCCGCGACCAAGCAATTTTTCGGCACCCGCATAATCGAGAATCGTGCGCGAATCGGTTTGTGATGCCACCGCAAATGCAATACGCGTTGGGATGTTGGCCTTGATTGTACCCGTGATGATGTCCACCGACGGCCGTTGCGTGGCAAGCACGAGGTGAATACCCACCGCGCGCGCCATTTGCGCGATGCGCACCACGAGCGCCTCCACATCACGCGCGGACGTGGACATCAAATCGGCGAGTTCATCAATGACCACCACGATATACGGCATCTGTTCGTCAGACTTTCGGTTGTACGACGCGATATCACGCGTGCCCGTTGACGAGAGCATGTCCAAGCGGCGTTCCATTTCGCGCACCGTCCACTTGAGCGCGTTGATGGCCTCCTCCGCCTTGGTAACCGGCGGCACGAGCAAGTGGGGAATGCCCGCATACGCAGGCAATTCCACGCGCTTTGGATCAATCAAGATAAGTTTGAGCGTGTCTGGACCGTGCTGATAAAGCAAACTCACGATGATGGAGTTGAGACAGACCGATTTTCCGCTTCCCGTGGCGCCGGCCACGAGCATGTGCGGCGCGCGCTCAAGCGACGCGACCCACGACTTGCCCGACACATCCATGCCAAGCGCCACGGTGAGCGCGGCATCGCTCTTCTTGAATTCCTTGGACTCAAGCGTACTGCGCAGTGACACGATAGCGATGGACTTGTTCGGCACCTCAATCCCAACAAGGCTTTTCCCCGGAATAGGCGCCTCAATGCGGATGGGATGCGCAGCGAGCGCGAGCGCCAAATCGTTCTGCAAACTCACAATGCGCGAGAGTTTGACACCATCGGCCGGACGAATGGCGTATTGCGTTACCGTCGGCCCCACCGACACGTCCACCACTTCAACCTCAATGCCGAACGTCTCAAATGTGCGTTCTATAAGGGAACTGTTGTGCTCAATATCGCCGGAATCCGGCGTCATAGAGCGATCGTCCAAGAGCGACAGCGGAAGCTCCGGGCGTTTATGCTTGCGCTTTGGCACCGTTAGAAGCTCCTCGTCGTCCCCTTCCTTTTCCTTCTCGTTTTTGCCGCCGCGCTTGCGATTCACAATACCGGCAATTGACGGCGTTCTGCGCGGACGCTCTTCCTCTTCTTCATGGTCTTCTTCCGCTTCATCGTCCTCATCTATGTCATCACTCTCGCCATGACGCCAACGAAGGAGCGTGGCAATATCCGACAGCGACGTGTGCAGAATGAGCAAAATACTTGCCACGATAAGCGCGATGAGAATAACGACACTCCCCCAAAATCCGACGGTCATCATGCCAAGTTGTTGAAAGAGAAGCCCAACATAGCCGCCGGCAGAAGACAGCGCTCGCTCGGACAGCTCCGTCTTGTTGAACGCCATCAGATTGATAAATCCGTTTGCGGAAAGGAAAAATAGGATGAGCCCGATGTACGTCCACGGAGTAATGCGTTCGCTATGGGGCATGAGCAAAAAGAGCGCCACGAGAAGCAAAGCCACCGCGGCCACAAGGCGCATCCAGCCAAACAGAAGCGCCATGATGTCGTCGATGTACGCACCTGCCACGCCCGCCGAACCAAACGCCGACAAAATCACCAGCACGCCAATCGTCAAGAGCGCGACGGCCACAAGCCCACGCTTGACGCCGCTTGAAAGTTGGGAAAGCAATCCTGGTCGATTTTCACGTCTTGAACGTCGATTTCGTCTGCGTCGTTTGGACATAGGGAGTGAGCGATTGGCTATTAGCGATTGGCTGCTAGCACTAATGCCAATGCCAAAAGACCGTTCGCCTC
>CAYHRP010000094.1:0-2968 GCA_964359145.1 uncultured Gammaproteobacteria bacterium
AACCGATAGCATACCCCTTTGTCACCGCCTTTGTGGTGTTGCCGACGGCATCCAGTGCATCGGTGATTTCGCGCACCTTCTCCGGCATATCCGCCATCTCGGCGATGCCGCCGGCATTGTCCGTAATCGGACCGTATGCGTCGAGCGTAACGATCATGCCCGTCAACGAAAGCATTGCCATCGCGGCGATCGCGACACCAAACAGTCCCGCTAAATGAAACGCGACGAGAATTCCGGCAACGATCACGATAATGGGGAGGGCGGTGGACTTCATGGAAAGCGCCAAACCGGCGATGACGTTTGTGCCGTGTCCGGTTTCAGATGCTTGAGCAAGATTCTTGACCGGCGAATACTTTGTGGACGTGTAGTACTCCGTGATCCACACCAGCAGCGCCGTGACAACAAGTCCAACGATTGTGCTCCAAAACACGTTGACAGTGTTCACGCCATCGATGTCTCCAAGCGCCCACTGTGTCACAGGATAAAATGCGGCGGCCGAAAGAAGTCCGGCAACGAGAAGGCCCTTATAGAGGGCGCCCATGATGTTTTTGGACGCGCCGAGGCGAATAAAGAACAGTCCGATAATCGTTGCAACGATAGCAACGGCGCCAATGGAAAGCGGATAGAGAATGGCCGCCTCCGAACCAATCTGTACGTACGCAATGAGCATTGCAGCCACGGCTGTCACCGCGTATGTTTCAAACAAGTCTGCCGCCATACCGGCGCAGTCGCCCACGTTATCGCCCACGTTGTCGGCTATCACGGCCGGATTGCGCGGATCGTCCTCTGGGATACCGGCTTCGACTTTGCCAACCAAGGCAGCGCCAACGTCGGCGGCCTTTGTAAAGATACCGCCACCAAGACGCGCAAACACGCTAATCAGCGAACCACCGAATGCAAGGCCGATCAGTGCGCTTACATCTTGTGTGAAGTGGTAGAAAAGCGTGACGCCTAGCAAGGCAAGGCCCACGACAAAAAGTCCGGTGACAGCGCCTCCTTTGACGGCAACGTCCATGGCTTCGTGCAAGCCCTTGCGCGCCGCCTCCGCCGTGCGCACGTTGGCGCGTACTGACACGTTCATGCCGATGTAACCGGCGACTCCCGACAAGATGGCTCCAACCAAAAACCCGATGGCCGTTTTCAAGTCAATAAACGCCCACAGGAGAATGAACGCAACGGCACCGATGTAAGCGACAACTCGATACTGACGATTGAGAAACGCGCGAGCCCCTTCTTGAATGGCCAGCGAGATGCCCAACATCTTTCCTTCGCCGTGCGGCAATTTAAGAATCCATTGAATGAGGAAAATCGCGTAAGCGAGCCCAAGGGCGCTCGCAACAATCGCAAGAAGAATGGGGTTCATAGCGACGAGTAAATAATGAAACTCATTTTGGAATAGCCGCTTTTGAGAGAGGACTGTGGATGAACGGCCTTTCCCAAAGCGTTAATGCGCGGATATAATACGAACGTTAGCGGAAAAGGTCAATATGGCCTCGTCCCTCAATGTCGTTTCAGTCAAAACGACATTTGGGAACTGGACCATCATGATTATTCCAACTGGTGAGTACGAGAGTGCTTTGCGACAACGTGGAGTGTTTTGTATTGCGGGCGTAGACGAGGCCGGCTGCGGCGCCATTGCTGGGCCTGTGGTGGCCGCCGCCGTTGTGTTGCCGCTCAATCACGGGTTGAACGTGCGCGATTCCAAACTGTTATCGCCCAATCAGCGTGACCGACTTTTTGCCGAGATCCAAGCGATCGCAGAGCAAATCGGTACGGGGATTGTCGACGCGACGGTCATAGACGAGATAGGCATTCGACCGGCAACATTCCTTGCTATGACAAAGGCGCTTTCGGCATTGCGCGCACTCGACCATGTTCTCGTGGACGGATGGAACATTCCGGGCGTGAAAATTTCGCAAACGCGCATTGTGAAAGGTGATCAAAAAGAGTTTTGCATTGCCGCGGCGTCCATTGTGGCAAAGGTAACGCGCGATCGGCTCATGGTTGAGGCCAACGCGCTGTATCCCGAGTATGCGTTTGCCGCACACAAGGGGTACGGAACGGCAACGCATAGAGAGGCGATTGGTCTACACGGAGTATCACCGTTGCATCGGCGGAGTTTTCGATTCCACAACCCATAATTCGTGTTACAGGCTGAAGCTCGTTTCACAGCGTGACATCTCTATAATATCTCCGTGCCATGTCTCTTTTGCGTCACATATCCATACGCCACCTCGATCTTCCAAGGGTCTTTTCGGCGTATCGTCCGTTTGGACGGCTTGATCACGTGGCACTGTATGATATTCCCGGGCGCGAAGGTGTTCGTGCGGGTCGCACGGATTTGTATGTCTCCGGTCCGTTCCTTCCCCAGCAAGCGCGCACGCATCAATGGCCTCTGCTCGTGTACTATGTTTCTGCGAGGGGCACACTGCTCGGATGGTTGCGCTACGCGTATGTTCCTATTGACGGCGTGCTGTATCCATCCGCGCTTGAGAGCGTTTCGTGGTTTGGTTCGCACCGTGTGAGCGAACGGCTCGTGCGTGAGTACGAAGAGGGGACTGTGGCGCCGCGGCGCGAGGTGCATTGGCGCGACGAAGTGTTGCATCGCGTTCGCCATTATCGATTTGATGAGGGATCGCCACCGTTTGTGTACGAGGAGTATCGTGGGCATAGGGGCGTGCTTGAGCGCGCGACGGACATGCGCCGTGTGTCTCCGAGCGCGTGGATAATGCGCACCGTGCACTATCCACGGCAGGCACACGAACAGCAAGAAGCGTATCAGATTTCGCTTGCCGGACCCGAGCCGTTCACGGTGCACGGACCAGGACACATTCTCACAAATCGTCATCTGGACGACGTCTTGACGCAACCGCTTTTTCATCGTAGCCTCAAAAGTACACGATAGATGACACACTATAAAACAAGACTCCATCATTCATGAACATGGCAAACTCTTTGCTCTTCACAT
>CAYHRP010000095.1:0-2868 GCA_964359145.1 uncultured Gammaproteobacteria bacterium
CCTCAATCGCTTGAGAGATTGCCTGCAGTTTTGCGCCCGCCTTCATGACGCGAATACCGTTTTGCAACGAAGCCTTGGTAACATTCATCAGCGTACGCAACGTAGACGACACATCCCCGACGCCGACCGTGTACGCCATGTCGGTACAGAGCCCCTCATACCAACAGCCGATATCAAACCCAACAATGTCTCCTTCTTCCAAAACGTGATTGCGATTTCCCGGTCCGTGTACCACCTCGGCGTTGCGCGAGATGCACATCGTTGCCGGAAAAGGAATGTCGCCTGCCCCTGTGTACCCTAAAAACGATGGCTCACCGCCGCCCTTGCGGATGACGCCCTCGGCTATCGCATCAAGTTCCTTCATGGTAACGCCCGACCGAACCGCATCAAGAGCCGCTCCAAGCGCTCGACTTAAAAGCGCGCCGCCTTCGCGAAGGATGGAAATCTCTTGTGCGGTTTTTATCATCGCCATACTATAGATATCACCCTATGACACGCCAAGTGCGAATCGTATCGCCATCTGTGCCTCATCGATGCTAAGCGAGCCGTCCACATGCACGACGCGCATGCCATCGTTTGCCATTGCCTCAATCATGGGTTCGGTTTTTCCACGATGCCATCCAAGCCGCGTGCGGATTGCCTCCTCACGATCGTCGTCACGCAAAAACAGCGCGCTCCCATCCACATCGCATACGCCCTCCTGTTTTGGGGGATTAAATTCGAGATGATAGATATGCCCTTTAGAACACTGGCGACGCCCGCCAAGACGCTGGACGGCCTCCGCGTCCGAAAGATCGAGCACGACTATAACGTCGGGAACAAAGCGTGCTTTCATGAGGGCATACTGCTGAAGATCGCGCGGATAACTATCAATGACGACTCCCGATTTAGCATCGTCCTGTTTGAGCCGCGCATCAAACAGATCGGTAATCACTTCAGGCGAAACCAGCTGTCCTTGCACGTTGATAATCTCGTGAATACGTTTCCCAAGCGCAGAACCCGTAAGCGCTTCGTCACGCAACATTTCACCGGCACTAATAAAAGGCAGCTTCAAATACTCGGCAAGTTTTTTGCCCTGCGTGCCCTTTCCGGATCCTTGCGGTCCTAGAATAATGATAATCATACGAGGGTAGTTTAGCCGAAAAGAAGCCCCGTGACAATGCTGACTCCTTGAAAAGCAAATCACCGCTCTATGCGGTGACATCCGTCTGAATGAAAAAAAGACCTACAACTGCTCGTACTCGTAGCTCACTAAACGCGCTTCCGTTTGGCGCACGATATCAACCACGACCGCCACAATAATCAGAAGCGATGTCCCACCAATCACGAGCGTCTGCGAACCGGTTAATGGTTCCATAATCACCGGCAAAACAGCCACCAATGCGAGCGCACTTGCTCCGAGCAGAAGGATACGGTTCATCACATTACGCAGAAACGCTTCCGTGTGCGATCCGGGACGCACACCCGGAATAAATGCTCCCTGCTTTTGTAAATTTTCTGCCATTTCGTCCGGTTGGAAAATCACACCTGTATAAAAGTAAGTAAAAACAAACACGAGCACAAAGTACAAAATACCGTACACCCAGTTATTTTGAAATGTGCGCAAAACCCATTCGGCGACCACGATGAGCGTCGCCGACTGCGCGTGCAAAAAGAACTGGGCAATCATCGTCGGGAACAACACCACCGAGATAGCAAAAATAATCGGAATGACACCCGCCATCAGCACCTTAAGCGGAATCTGCGAGTTCACGCCACCGCTCAATCGATTCCCCGCGTGATGTCGCGCGTAATGGACCGGCACGTTTCGGCTCGCTTCGTTGAGCGCCGTCACAACAATGATTGTCACAATGGCAATCAATAAAAACACAACAATATTGACAATCTGGCTCTGATCAAACGTTGCAATGGCTTGTTGCACATAGCGTGGAAATGAGGCAATGATTCCCGCAAGAATCAAGATGGAGAGACCGTTGCCAATACCTTTTTCAGTAATAATCTCCCCAATCCACATCAAGAACACCGAACCGGCAACCATCACGAGCATAGCCATAAACAAGTCAAAACCCCCAATCAACAGCCCCTGTCCAGCAAGAGAACCGCTCCCTTGTGAAATGAGCGCGATGAATCCATAGGCCTGAATCGCGGCAAGCGGTACGGACACCCATCGTGTCACCTGGTTGAGTTTTCGTCGGCCGGCTTCCCCCTCTTCCTTTTGCATCCGCTTGAGTGATGGGATAACCATTACAAGCAATTGGAAGATGATTGAACTGGTGATGTAGGGCGCCACACCGAGCGCGACTACGGAAAAGCTCTCAAGCGTGCCGCCAGAAAAAATGTTCAAGAGACCAAAAAACTGATTCCCCTCGAGCGCAGAACGTACAAGCGACGGATCAATTCCGGGCACGGGAATATGCGCCCCGATGCGATATACCACCAGCGCGCCCAACAGGAACCAGAGCCGACGGCTCAAATCACCGTATTTGCCCTTGCTCGCAACCTTGTTGTCCGCAACGCCCAAGCTTGCCCTACTCCGCGATGCTGCCGCCGGCTGCTTCCACAGCAGCGCGCGCACCCTTGGTCAGCAGCAGGCCGCGCAGCTTGACCGCCCGTTTGATTTCGCCGGACTTCATCACCTTGGCTGTCAACGCCGCAGCAGGAACTACACCTGCCTGTTTCAGCGCCAACAAATCGATCTCGTCCACGGGCATTTTTTCCAAATCGGACAGGCGCACTTGGGCGCTGTCGTTGCGCGTCAGTGAAACGAAACCTCGCTTCGGCAACCGGCGCTGCAACGGCATTTGCCCACCCTCGAAGCCGACCTTGTGGAAGCCGCCGGAGCGGGATTTCTGGCCGTTGTGGCCGCGA
>CAYHRP010000096.1:0-2827 GCA_964359145.1 uncultured Gammaproteobacteria bacterium
GACATCTATAGAGTCATGCAGGCGCAAACCAAACAAGCCCGTGAGGTGCCTGTTTTTTTATTGTGCGCTGTCTGCCAATGCTGGCTCTGCGGACTTTTTCGCTTCGGCGGCGGCTTTCTCTATAGCGGCCGTCGCTTCTGCCGCCTTGCTGTCAATCTTGGTTTGTCGCTTCTTGGAGATACGCACCGCTTTTGCCTTGCTACCCTTGAGCAATCCGGCGCCAATCAGCAAGTTCTTTACCGTGTTGCTTGGCTGGGCGCCAACGCCGAGCCAGTACTCAATGCGATCATTTTTGAGCACCATGAGCTTTGGCTGCATGCGCGGGTTGTAGTGCCCGAGAATCTCCAGATGGCGCGAACGCGGCGAACGCGTTTTTTCCATGACGACCACGCGGTACGCCGGAGCGTTCGTTCGGCCGACGCGAGTGAGTCGGATGCTTAGCATGGTTATTTGGTTACGTTGTTTTCTGACACTTACAGAGCATTTCGTGATGTGGGCAGGGTATCTAAATGGCGAGGGAATGTCAACATAGGCATTGAGAATTGACAAATGCGCTAAAGTTTGCTAGCTTTAGCGCAGGTAATATCATGAGTTTGAAACAAGAAACTCTAGTATATGGAATGGTTGGACTCACGGGCGGCGAGGAAGCCGCGCGTGAGTACCATGATGGACTTGAAGAAGACGGCGACGGCGGAGGTGCGTTTCACCTCGCCGGTTCGCACGGGGCTCGGCACGCATACGTGTACGACCCCACATTGACGCGGGATGACCACGATCCGACCAGGTATCGGCCGCCGTCCCTCACCACGGACATCGTAAATGTCCGTTTGCCAAACACGCGGTTCTTCCGCGTGGTGCCTCCGGCTAAGGGTTCGGAGGACGGGGGAGAGTTCAACGTCCTGCTCTTGGTGGGCGGACGGGTGGACTGCTTCATCGAGACGCGGCGGTCACTCCATGATCGTCGCCTCTCGCGAGGGTACTTCGTCGACGGCGCGGTGGCCTGGGGTCACACGCAGACGGGCGACGAGTTCCCGGAGTTTACCGGGAAGACTCCTCGAAGGTTTTGGGAGAGGGCGGAGACGGACCGCACGCTCCACGTTCAGCGGTGTGGCGCGGGTGTGTTGTTTCTGCGCCGCCGCATGCTGGACCGCGACGGAGAGCCGTCGCACTTGCGCACGTCGATCGTGACGATCCGTGCGTATTGGCGAGACAGGGATTCCGATAAGGATGACTTGCTCGCCTTTGAGACGCGGACGTTCCACATGGATGCGCCTGCTAGCGCGGGGCGGTACTACGATCCGTCCTGCGAGTTGTTCGAAGCCCCCTTCCGGAGGCCGCTGGAGCGCGCGATCGCCGTGTACGGCGAGTACTGCAGCGCTCCATCCCCGACGCGCCGACCATACGGCCTTCGTAGCGTCAAACTTGCTTCCTGAAAATCAATCCGCGCCGGACTCCTTTGTCCGGCGCGGAAATCTTTTTGAACGGAAATCAGCTGCCGGCTGCCACTACAATCTACTCCCTACATCCTCGCTTGCAAACTTGAGCGATAACACTTGCGACACGCCGTTGTCTTGCATACTTACGCCGTAGAGCACGCTCGCCGCGTGCATGGTGGCTTGATTGTGCGTGATGATAATGAACTGTGTCGTTGAGGCGAGCTCCTCCACGATGCGCGCAAACCGTCGCGTGTTGGCCTCGTCCAGCGCCGCGTCCACCTCGTCTAACACCACAAATGGCGACGGATTTGTTGACATGATGGCGCTAATCAGCGCAATGGACGTCATGGCGCGCTCACCGCCCGAGAGGAGGTTGATGGACTTGAGCCGTTTTCCGGGCGGTGTCGCTTGAATGTCAATACCCACTATGCGATCGGGATTTTCTTCGTCTGCCGGCTTTTCTTCCGGATTTTCGATGTCTGACTCTTGATGTTCCTCCTCCACATCTCGCGCGCGAATTTCCTTAAGCGAACACGTCCCACCGCCAAACAAGATTTTGAAATAGTGCTGAAATTGTTTTTGGATGCGCGCAAACGCCTCTGCAGACTGTTGATTGATTTGTTCCGCAAGCTCCTCTTCGAGCTTTTCCGTTTCATTCAGCGCCGACACCATGTCGGCAACCTGCTCTTCCAGATAATCGTAGCGTTCCCGAACGTCCTCATATTCTTTGGCGGTTTCCTCGTCTATACCTCCGATCATATCGAGCTTATGGCGCAACTGTTGGATGCGCACGTGTAGTTCGTCTGTGTTTGCATTGGCAAGGTAAGCCTTCGCCGTGCTCACGTGTGATCCGAGCACTTCGTGCATATCGCGTTCCAAATCCTCGAGCCGCGTTTCCGCGCGCGCGACATCGACGCGCGCTTCGTTGCGGCGAGTCTCTTCAACATGGAGCTTATCTTGCAGAGAGAGCATCCTGTTTTGTAGAGCGAAAAATGTTTTTCGTTCGTTCTGTGATCGCTCCGCGCGCTCATGAAGCGTTTGCTTGAGCGCCGTCAGCTCGGTGACAACAGCGGACTCCTGTGTCTGCAGTTCCTGAATGCGAGCAACGAGACTCGCGTCCGGCTTTCGCGTTTCGGGGGCCGGCTTTTGGAGCCGGTTGAGGAGCTCCTCGGATTGTTTTAGGACATCGTCAACACCGTCGGCGTTCGTTTCTCCTTTGGCAAAGCGCTCCTTGAGCTTCTTGAGCGCCGTCGCAAGAGAGTTGATACGCTCGATAATTTTTGAAAGCGGCAACGGCGTCCATGTGTTTGCGGATTTGACTTTTGCAATCTCCAAACGCTTTTGCGCTTCAAACATCTGCTCGCGAACCGTTGAACGATGCTCTTGCAATG
>CAYHRP010000097.1:0-2821 GCA_964359145.1 uncultured Gammaproteobacteria bacterium
AAAAGAAGCGTGGATATGTGCGCGCCGTCCACGTCGGCGTCCGTCATGATGATGATGCGGCCGTAGCGCAGTTTTTCGAGATCGAAATCGTCGCCGATGCCGGTGCCCATGGCAATGACGAGCGAAGTGATCTCGTTGTTGGAGAGCATTTTGTCGAGGCGCGCACGTTCGACATTCAAGATTTTCCCGCGCAAAGGCAGAATCGCTTGAAACTCACGGTTGCGTCCTTGTTTGGCGCTATTGTGAACGAACACGCCAGAGGCAAGCGCGAAGTTGTGTGTGTGAGGTACTTCGACGTCATACACATCCACCCGTTCCGTTATGGGTTCAACACGGATGACTTTGTGATTGTATGTCGCAACAGCTTCTTTTGCTGCACGCAGATCTCCGTCGAAATAGCGTTTGACGAATGTATCGAAACGTACTATCGACCTATCACCCATTTCTTTGCGTAACCATTGATACTTTTGTACGTTCGTCTCTCCAAAGACATCATAGATGTGATGCAAAACTTGAATAGTTTTGCGATAGTATGTCGCATGAAGGGTCGCCTTACGCTTGGCTCGAAATGCAGATGTCCATTGCTTCTTTGTTTTTTGAGCACGCCAAGCCGCCTGTTCTTGATGGAGGGCGAGGTGTTCATGAGGGGAGAGACGAGCAATATTGGTTGGCGCATTGTTTGCACGATTAAAATCCTGATGATGGCGATGTGCTTTCTCTTTTGCATCATAGATACCTTGCTCAATGTTCCACAGATCCGAAAGTACATGCGTGAACTCCCACCGTCCATGAGTCGGTTGGTGCACCATCTCATAGCCCGCAATGGTGATGTGGCCTTCCTTTTTTGAGGCTTTTCGATAGAGAGGCATCAGTGATTGTCCAACGTGCAAACTCTGTGCTTCAACATACGAGCCATCACGGATCATGAATGGATGGTCTGGGGTGCATCGGATGACCTCACCATTATCCAGTTCGACTCGAACGAGTTCTGCATGTTTTCGTGTCATGCGAGCATGAAGGAGTTCTTCAATGCCTATGGTTCCGTTCTCTTTGACGGTGTAACCAAAGTGCTGCTTTCCCATCTTTTGTTCGAGAACAAGATTAAGGAACGATAGATTGCGACCGTCTACAAGGGCGACTTGAACATCTCCATGAAAACAGCCGCCGGCACTGTCGCCCTCGACGATGTACAGCTCCGTCTGCTCGGTGTTTTTGGATGCGCAATCGGCGAGTTTGCCGGGGAGCGTCAAACCTTCAAGCGCGCCTTTGCGCAGAATCGTGTCGCGCGCCGCACGCGCGGCCTTGCGCGCACGCGCGGCAATCACCGCTTTCTCTAAAATCTTCTGCGCATCGCGCGGATGCTCTTCCAAGAAGATTGCGAGCGCTTCGGCAAACATGCTTTCGGTCGCGCCGCGTGCTTCGGGGTTGCCAAGCTTTGCTTTCGTCTGTCCCTCGAACTGCGGTTCCGGTACACGCAACGAGAGCACGGCGGTGAGTCCCTCGCGCACGTCGTCTCCAGAAAGGTTTGCGTCCTTGTCCTTCAAAAACCCTTTCTCGCGGCCGTAGTTGTTGAGGACGCGCGTCAATGCCGTGCGAAATCCAATCAAATGCGTTCCGCCCTCCGCGTTCAAAATGTTGTTTGTAAAACAGAAAACATTTTCGTGGTACTCTTCGGTGTATTGCAAGGCGACCTCCACTTCAATGGCATCGATCGTTTTTTTTCCGTGCATGATCGCCTCGTGCTTTGGCTTTTTGCCGATGTTGATGTGGCGCACATAACTGGCAACGCCGCCCTCAAAATAGAATTGGTACTCACGCACATGATCACGTTCTCGTTCGTCTATGGCAATCAGGGTGATGCCGCTTGTAAGGTACGCGTGTTGGCGCAGGCGATCAAGCACGGTACCGAATTTGTACACGGTCGTTTCAAAAATGGAGCTGTCCGCCTTGAATGAGATCGTCGTTCCGGTTCCTTTTGCGTTTCCCGTTGCCTTGATTTTACCGGTAGGCTTTCCGAGCCGATACGTTTGTTCCCAAATTTTTCCGTCGCGCTTGACTTCTGCTCTTAATTCCGATGAAAGAGCATTGACGACCGAAACGCCCACGCCGTGTAGTCCGCCCGAAACTTTGTATCCAGAATCTTCGCCGCCGAATTTTCCGCCGGCGTGCAATTTTGTGAGCACGAGTTCAAGCGCCGAGACTTTGTACTTGGGATGTTTGTCAACGGGGATGCCACGTCCGTTATCCTCGACACTGACCCATCCGTCCGGGAGCAGGCGTGTGGTGATGATGGACGCATGTCCTGCCATCGCTTCGTCGATGGAGTTGTCCACGACTTCCCAAACCAAATGATGCAGTCCCGTTTCTCCGGTTGAGCCAATGTACATGCCCGGTCGCTTGCGTACCGGGTCGAGACCTTCGAGAACTTGGATTTGCTGTGCGCCGTACTGTGTCGTGGTGGGCTTTTTGGTTGGCTTCTTTGACGTCTTCGGTGCGGATGTCTTGGACTTTTTTACTGATTTTTTGGTTGGCATAGGGAAAGAAGAGTGAACGTAGTTTATCAGAAAAGTGCTAATGCCACAAGGCGCGTCCATGACGCATACGGCGCCGATCGTGTTATCATAAGCACACAGTATAGACGCTCCACTATAAGACAAGACTCAAGCTTTATCATATTGTTCTATGGCAAAACCAGAAAAAGGTGACAATCCCGCATTCAGGTTTGAAAGATATCCTGATGGCTTCACAAAAGTGCCGGATCCAGATGCTCCAAAGGTTCCTGCAGAGACGGCAACAAAGCCGGAAACAGCGCCACCGCCTC
>CAYHRP010000098.1:0-2631 GCA_964359145.1 uncultured Gammaproteobacteria bacterium
CGCCATCCTCCGAAAACGCATACTCCAAAAATCCGCGCATCGTGTGCCACGGCCGCACCTGCAACTCGTTTTCCATCACGCCGATGAGCGCGCCGGACGCGTCTACGACGATAGCGCCTCCGCGTACGTCAACTGGCTGATCCAATCGGAACAGCCGCCACGCCATCTCCGCCCGTTCGCGCGTCGGACGCTCGCCGTCGTCAAGCTTTGAAAGCGTGCGCGAATACAGCGCCACGCCGTCGTACACAAACACGGGCATCCCAAGCGTCGCATCTTCGGGAAGTCCAAATGTCACGACCGGGCCTGTTGCGCGTTCGATTTTTCCAAACGCGAATCTCGTTTCCGGAACGCGCAAAAACATCTCAAACGGCAACCACGCGCGATCCATCAGAACCCCCAACGATTCGGCGCGAGCGTCGGTAAGCACCCAGCCGTCGCTCGTCAGAATCGTCGCCGCGTACGGCGCATCCGCAATGTTTTCATCCTGAAGCACGCGCACGCTCGTGCCCACAACCGGCAAGACGCTTGGCGACACGCGCTCCTTTATAGCGCCGACCGCCTCACTGTACGTCCCCGGAACCGCTAAAGGACGCCGCGACGAAAGCACATTGCCGGCATAGGGCAACTCCTTCAGCGTCTCCACGTACTCGTCAATGGACTGTCGCGCCATGAGTGATCCCAAAACAGCAGACAAAAACGCCACGATCACGACAACAGCGGCCGTCAAGAGCGCGCGATGCTGAAGAATCTTCATACCCATTGCGCGGTTACAAGGATAAGCACAAAAAGTGCGGCGCCAAAAATCGCATAGCGTCGCGTCACTTCTTCAGACAAACGCTGAAGCAGACGAGCGCGCACGACGCCGAGAAACACGTAGAATACGACGGAGACGAGCGCCGCGTTGACAAAAAAACTTGTTGGCAAAAAGGAAATCGCCACGAAAAGTTGAACAAGCAACCACCCTCCAAGGAGCGCCATGCTCGCGGCGATGGCTGCGGGAATTTTGCTCACCCAGAGTGTTTCGTAGACGTACGCTATGGCCAACACAAAAAAGATAAGGGCGAGCAACCAAATCGGTACGTGCAAAAAAGTGTTCAAGCCGTAAAACATCGTTGTAAAAAAGTAGACCGACGCAATGTGCAATACAATAGACGTATGCTCAAGCGCATACGGTTGATAAAGCCCGGGCGCAAAGATAAAGCGAAATACGTGCTCCAGAAAAAGCGCAATGAAGACGGCCGTTACAGCAGAGATCATGATCAGGAGCCATGTTTCTTGCACAAACAACATGAATGCCACGGCCGCAACGACAAACAAAGTTGGTGAAATGGCTATCACGCCCCATCGCTCCAAATCGGCGCCCCATCCGGCAAGCACCCCAAGACCAAGGATGACCGCGAGCACGGTGAGAGCAAGCAGAATCCAAATATGATCCTGCCACCATGAAATCAAAAACAAGCCGAGGAATGCCACAAGGCCAGTGAGAATGGGGAGAGTTCTTTTGAAGAGGATCATTTTTGTTGGCTATTAGCGATTAGCTAATAGCGATTGGCGATTGGCGATTAGCTAATAGCGATTGGCGATTGGCGATTAGCGATTAGCTATTGGCTGCTCGCCTGTCTTGCGAGCCTCCCTTTTCCGTCATTGCGAGTTATACGAAGCAATCTATTGTCAGCATGAGATTGCTTCACTTCGTTCGCAATGACGGAAAAGGGAGGTTCGCAATGACGGAAAAGGGAGGCTCGCAATGACAGGAGGGACGCTCACGATGACAGACAAAGAAGTACACGCAATAACGTGCCATTATAGCCAATCGCTATTAGCTAATCGCCAATCGCCAATAGCCAATCGCTAATCGCTAATAGCCAGCATGCAACTTACCCGTCACGCGCACACGCCCTTCCAAAATCTCGATGTCCGTAATCTGAAACGTATCTTGTGCGTCGACAAGCAGACTGTCAAGCATCCCATTGATCCATGTGTCAACGCCATCGGTTGGAACGCCCTTGCGTGAGACAAGTTTGCCAATGGCTAATTGCTCAACGCGCGTGACAAGTTTTCCTTCCTCGTCTACGCCAATGCTAAATTGCCCCATGAACGCCGAGCGACGTCCTTCTGTGAGCTCAATTGGCACGAACAATTCGAGCACGCCGTTTGAAAGCGCGGCAATCTGCACCTCCTCCACCATCAAAAAGTCAGGCACGGTTGTCTCGCGCGAGAGTACATCGCGCATCGCCTGCGTCATCAAGGCTTCCGAGAGCTCAACGGAGAGACCGCCTTGCGTGAAAGAAGTGGTCGCGGATGAAAACAGATCGTCCAAAAGTAAACTTGACCGCGTCCCCGACATTTCCACCACGCGCGTTGGCTCTGGCGGCTTGTACCCCGCCCCCAAAATCGGCACGCGCACAAGCCCCGTGCGCGCCACCGCAAACAAAATCATCAGAATAACAAGGACAATCGCGCCGCCGCATCCAAGGCCAATATATTTGACGATGCGTGTTCCCTTCTTCGTGTGGTCTACTGCATCCATAGCAGAACATCGTACAGCTGTTTGACGCGAATTTGACCGTCCGCAAACGCCTCCGCGTCTCCTTCCAGTCCGTCAATGAGTTTGTTTGCCGCGGCAATAAG
>CAYHRP010000099.1:0-2628 GCA_964359145.1 uncultured Gammaproteobacteria bacterium
AAGGTCGGGACGCGCGGCCACAACAAAATATCGCGTGAATCCTTCTTTGTCACGAAAATCCGTCACCACATGCCGCTTGTTGCGCCACGAGGGTTGGTCGGCAAAGTCAGGAACGCCCGGCTTTTTTTCAATGTCGTATCGGCGTGCCGTGTATCTCCCTTGACCAACTGTCACATCGGTTGCCGCATGGATGGCCACGGTGGACAGCGTCAAAAATTTCTCCGCGTCAAAATAGCGCACAAACAATTGCGAGCGTTCACGCGCCGAGCCAACGCCGCGCGAATCGTACAGGTTCCATGCCTCCAAGGAAGGCACCCACTCTACATCCCACGCAGCCGGAATCTCCATGTCTATTGCGCCAAACGTCTGTGCACCGGAAGGCTCAATCAACTCCGACAACGGCCGCGTCCGGTTCTCGTCATCATATGACCATCCATACGCCTCAAAAAACAAACGAGGGTTGACGTAATCGGCCAGCGCGTCCGATGTCTTCACATATCCTTCCAGCCGCACTTCCTCTCCCTTATAGACGACAAAATGCAGATGCGCGCGCTCACCGTCCGTTTGCGAACCCTCTTCACCCATGTATCCAATCACGTCCCCTTTCACGACCGTGTCGCCAACGCGCACCACAAACGCATCGGGATTGAGATGTCCATAGACCGCCGATACGCGATCACACGCATCCTCCGGTTGGTCGCCGCACAGCGCCGCGTGGTTAATCACGATGACTCCGCCATAGCCGGATACGCGCCCAACGTATGTCACAACGCCCGGCCCGACGGCCTGCACGGCCGCGTAACTCGCGAGATCGTCCTTAATCGTCGGCTCGCCCTCCGGCACGTTGTCCACCCCTATATCTGTTTCTATCCGATAGAGCGTTGCCGGATTAAAACCAGGATGGTTGCGCATCTCCCGTATCCACCATGCGTCCGCCTCCAAGTCTTCGCCGACATGGTATCCATGAAACCGGTCGTCAAAGAACTCGCCAAACCGTTTATATCGCGCACGCGTCACATACGACTCAACCGGAAATTGAACCAACCGCTGGCTCGGCGACGATTCGTCAGGGCTTGAGATCCAATTGGTAATAGGTTTCGTCATACGCGCACATCCGCTTCCCAACATCAGGAGGGCGGCTACAATGAACAATAATCGATTCATATATGCATATCGTATCAAAAATCATACGTACCTCAAAAAGTGATGTAACCTTCAAAACCACTGCGAGAAGGAAGAGGATTGACAGTACCGGATTTTCATGTTGAAATCCATTCGGACTTATCATGCCCGTTTCAACCGAGACACAGGCAATACTTGAGGACCGGCGCGCTCGCGTCCGGCAGTTGTTGGAGCTTGGACTCTCCCATGAGCAGACGGCGCAGGCGCTTGGGCTTGGCGGTTCTACCGTGAGCAATGACAGTACATGGTTGCGCGAGCATACCACCTTCGAGACGCTTGCTTTGAAGAACAGTGCCGAGCGATACGCCCACGGCTTCAAGCAACTTATGCGTCTGACTCACGCACACTTCGCTTGGCCTATGGAACCGCTCACGCGAGCGGCACTCATAAGGGCCCTGCAATTAGTCCTTGGAGTGGAAGATGCGCTCACACGCCTACAGGTTGTGCGAGCGCACATGGCGTTGATGCAGTATCCGACACACCATGAACCCACATGGTGCCATACGCTACTTTCGGATGTCTTTGGCCATGATATAGCCTCCGCATGTAAGCGAGATGTGCTCCTCTTGTACAGGCGATATCTTGGTAGCGCAACCAATGGACAGATTCCGACAAGCGCCAACGAAGTCTACGAGGCTCTCGTCGCAGAGCTCATAGAGCTGTGCCGCAAGAGTATCCGCTCGGACTGGCCCGAGCCAGAGCGCGTGATCGTCATCGTAGACAAATATCTGGCGACGCTTACGGAGCCTGAACAGCACTGTATCAGACATCGTTACACGCGTGGACGGTCCATTGAAGAGACGGCCACACTCATGCCCAGTACCACCAAAGACCATGTACGGCAGCTTGAGATGGAAGCGCTGCGTAAGCTGCGTCATCCAAGCCGTACGTATATCGTAGAGCCGCTCGTTGGAGCGATCCGCGTGTCGTGGGACGCCACGTTCGGAGCGCATGAGCGACTTTCAGCTTACGAGGACGGGTTGAGCGCGCTTCTTGCGGATAACTCCGACCGTATCGTGACGACTCATGCGGCATTGAATGAGCACGTCGGTACAAGTGTTGATTGGGATGTCGTGCGAGAGTTGTGTGTTGTGGTGGACGAACTGGAAATCTCCATTCGAGTCGCCAACGCCCTCGAGATTGCCAACATCAAGTACATCTGGGAGCTAGTCCTGTATACGGAGGCCCGTCTCCTGAAAACCAAGAACTTTGGACGAAAGTCGCTCAACGAGGTGAAGGATGTGTTGACGAATACTCCACCGGGATGTATGCCTTTGACACTCGGCATGCATCGAGATGATCCCAACGTGCTCGCCGCCATGGAGCGTTGTCCGCGAGACTAATCATTGCCCGCCCCCGACACTTGTCGCGGGGCGGTGATTATTTCAGAGCCTTTTTCAAGTACGCCCCCGTGTGCGACACCGACGCCTTCCACGCGATTTCCTC
>CAYHRP010000100.1:0-2595 GCA_964359145.1 uncultured Gammaproteobacteria bacterium
CCGACGGCGTCATTGAAGACGACGTGTTGATTGAGTCGCGCATGCGCGAGGACGGCCGCATCGAAAACACCGCGCGCATTACGCGCACGCATCACGGCTTGAAGAGCTCACTCTTTTCTGGCACAAACAATGTCTCGTTCACGCGCATCTTTGTTCCGCGCGGAAGTGAACTCTTGAACGTTGAGGGCGCGAAACCGCCAAAGGCATCACTGTTTGAATCCGATGACACACTCGAACAAGACACGCTCCTGTCGCGCGTGGAATCATCCGCGCTTGACGAACAAACGGGCGCGCTCATAAGCGAAAGTTTTGGCAAAACGAGCTTCGGACACTGGATGCAAACGGCGCCGGGAACCGCCAGCACACTGACGTTCACCTACCTGCTCCCGCCGACCATCCTGCAAGAGTCGCGCGATTCGACGCTCGCGCACGCATGGCGTCTCGTAGGCATCCCGCCGTCCACGCGCCACTCCATGCTCATTCAAAAACAGCCGGGCGTTGAGTATCGCAAAACGGCATACACATTCTTTCCAAACGCATCAACTCATCCTCTGTGGTCATCGGAGGAAACCATGACGCAGTTTGTTCTTGATCAAAACACGAACGGATACTTTGGCATGATCTTGGAGCAAACCGGAATATGAAGAAACACAAAAAGTTTCACCCCTCTCCCCAGCACAAGATGCAGGTCGCGCATGATGAGACAGGAGACGAGCACGACACGACGCACGCACAAAGCGTGAACAACGACACTACACAAAACCATAAAGACGCCCCGCTTTCGATTGACGAAGAGCTCAAACAGATTTATGCCATCGACGACACAAACAAGACAGAGACAAAAAGGCGGATGTCTAAGCTTGAAATCGTCACTCAACCGGTCGTGCGTCGCGTGCTTGTGGTTGTTCTGCTCGTGCTCATTGCGGTTGCGGCAGGACTCACAGGATCGCTCCTCATCAATCAGCCGTTCACCTCATCGCCCGCGTCAGCTCTGGCGTTTGAAGTCCTTTTTGAGAACGCGGAAATCACGAGCGGCACACGCACGACCGTCACGATTCCCTACCGCAATCCAGCCTCTATCCCATTGGCGGATTTGGAAATCATCGTACATCTCCCGGATGCGTTCGTCGTTGAATCCGTAGAGCCCGAGGCCACACAAACGTCCCCGTACACGTTCCGCATCGGCGCCGTCGATCCGGGCGCGGAGGGAGCGTTGACGTTTACCGGCAGATTTTTCGGCGCCGTACGCACGGCGCATACGGTACAAACCATCATGCGTTACAAGCCGGCAAACTTCAGTTCACATTTTGAAGACATAGCCTCAAAGAGCATCCTCATCGATGAGAGCGCGTACCGCGTGAGCTTGAGCGGTCCGGATCGCGTGATTCCAGAAGAGTTACAAACCTACACCGTTAACGTGTCGCGCACGGAAGAAGGCGCCGATGTGCCGCTTGAACTCACCCTGTCTCTTCCAAATACGTTTGTACTCGGAACAAGCGAACGCGCCCCGGATCGTGAGGATGCGCTTCAGTGGACCATCGAGTCCATCTCTGTCGAGGAGCCGGTATCGTTTACGTTCACCGGTTACTTTACGTCGAGCGTCGGCGTGAAGAAAGAGGAAACGATTGCGGCCACGTTGGCGTACGTGCAAAACGATACGCGTTATGAACAGTCGCGTGTTGAGTTTCCAACCGAGGTCTTGGCAAGTGAGCTCTCGCTCTCGCTTGTGGCCGGCGGCGAAAATAGCAATGCTGTCCTCTTACCCGGCGATGACATGACACTCAACGTCACGCTCACCAACACCGGCGAGGAAGCGGCGGAAGATATTGTCATCGTCCTGCGCATCTTGGAAGGTGAAAATCGCCTTGACGTAGCCGCACGCAGCGGTAACCCCGATGGTCGTCGGCAAGACGCCACCATTACATGGGATGGCGACGACTTGAGTCGGCTCTCCACCCTGCGCGGTACCGAGAACGCCAGTATTGACATGGCGATTCCTCTGCGCGAGAACGGCGATGACACGATTGTCCTACAAGCCGAGGCAAACGTGAGCTCGATTGGCGGCATCGAGGCTCCGCGCACCATCACCTCAAATCGCGTGACGATACGCGTTGCGTCCGATCTTCAGGCCGAAAGTAGCGTGCGCTACTTTGACAGCGAAGGATTTGCCGTGGGGCAAGGACCAATTCCGCCACTTGCCGGTTCGCGCACCACTTATCGCGTAACATGGGCGCTTGAGGGCGGCGTGCACGATCTGCAGGACCTCACCATGTCCTCTCCGATTCCGGAGCGCGCCGTGTGGGGAGGCGTGGTATCGGTGAGTCGAGGATCGCTCGGCTACGATCCGGTCGCGGGACGAGTGCGCTGGACGCTTGATCGTCTACCAGTCGGCGATACACCGCCGATAGCCGTGTTTGATATGCACGTGGAACCCGAGACCTCCGACGTCGGTTCATTCGTGGAGATTATCGGCGCGGCGCGCGTGAGCGGATACGATACGGCGACAACAACGTCGGTATCTGCGAATACCCCAGCTCTCACAACAGAATTGCCGAACGACCCGCAAGCCGAAGGCCGCGGCGTCGTGATGGAGTA
>CAYHRP010000101.1:0-2592 GCA_964359145.1 uncultured Gammaproteobacteria bacterium
CGTCGCAAGAAAAAAGGCTCCAGTCGTCTCATTCTTCAGCGTCGAAAACGCAAACAGCGATAATCCGTATGTCACGCAGTCTCAAAAAAGGACCAAACGTGGACGAGCGCCTTTTGAAAAAGGTTGCCAATCTTCCGGTCGGTTCCAAACAGGTGATAAAAACGTGGCATCGCTCGGCAGTTGTGACTCCGCAAATGGTTGGATACACATTTGGCATCCACAACGGAAGGGTGCATGTGTCGATTGTGATTGTTGAGAATATGGTTGGTCACAAGCTTGGTGAGTTTGCCGCGACGCGAAAATTCATTCGTCATTCGGGTGATAAGAAATAGATATGATGACCACATCCGCAACACTTCGATTCTTGCGCATGTCGCCTCGAAAGGTACGGCTTGTGGTTAACGTTGTGCGCGGCCTCTCCGTTGCCGAAGCATTGGCACAGCTTCAGTTTTCGCCAAAGGGAGCGGCACGGCCCGTGCGTAAGCTCATTGAATCGGCTATTGCAAACGCGGTGCATAACGACAAGTTGGACAAGGAGGCTCTGTTCATCTCGGCTATGACGGTGGATCAAGGGCCGACGTACAAGCGGACGCAACCGCGCGCGTTTGGACGAGCGGCGATGATTCGAAAACGCACAAGTCATGTGCACGTCGTTCTTGCACAGCGAGAGAACATTGTACAGGAGAAGCGTGTGGCAAATGTGGTGCCTGCCGAGCCGAAAAAGAAGATTGTGCCGCGCGCAACGCGTCCGTCGAAGATAGTGCGTGCAGCAGCAACATCGAAGGTATCCAAACCTCGAGCGAAGCGCGTGGTATCGGGAACCATGAAGACTCCAAAGCGTTCAAGTACGAAAAAAACGTAATCTATGGGAAGCAAAGTCCATCCAAAAGCCTTCCGGTTGAACACGATCGAGACGTGGGACTCGAGGTGGTTCTCCAAGAAGAACTTCAAAGCCTTTTTGAAAGACGATGTTCGCATTCGCGCATTTTTGAAAAAGAAGTTTCGCGAAGCCAGCATCCACAAAATTGTCATTGACCGTTCGCACAAGAGTGTGACCGTCACGATTTATACGGCAAAGCCCGGGTTTGTGATTGGACGGGCTGGGAGCGGCATCGAGGAGCTGAAGAAAGAATTGCAGGGCCTCTTTTTCCGAAATACGCGTACGGTCTTGAGCGTGAATGTGCAAGATATTGGTCAAGGGTCGCTCTCGGCGGCCGTGGTCGCCATGCAAATAGCGCTTGATATTGAGCGTCGCATGCCGTTTAGACGTGTCGCCAAACAAGCGATGGAGCGCGTGATGAAAGCCGGCGCAGAAGGGGTGCGTATCATTATGAGCGGCAGGTTGAACGGTTCAGATATTGCGCGTTCAGAACGGTTTGCAACGGGGAAAGTGCCTTTGCAAAATCTGCGCGCGGATGTGAACTACAACCTTGCGGAAGCCCACACGATTTTCGGACTCATTGGGATAAAAGTCTGGATTTATCGAGGGGAGGTCTTTGGAGATAAGATTGAGGACGCGGCCGCTCCGGCAAAGGGTCGCGGACAAGGTCGTTCGAATCGTCGCACAGAATCTCGTTCACCTCGTACGCGAAACGCTTGAGTATGTTGATGCCCAAAAGAGTCAAACATCGTAAATGGCACAAAGGCCGCGGGAGCGGAAAACGTGTGGCCACGCAAAAGACGCAGGTAGCGTTTGGGTCTTTCGGACTCAAAGCGACGACTGGGTCGTGGGTCACATCACGTCAAATTGAGGCGGCTCGTCGCGCCATGACACGTTCCATTAAGCGTGGTGGAAAGGTTTGGATTCGCATCTTTCCGGATCATCCTATTACCGATCATGGTAACGAGAGCACGATGGGAAGCGGAAAGGGCGCTGTTGATCACTATGTGTCCGTTGTGCGTCCGGGAACTGTGCTCTTTGAACTGGCTGGTATCAGCGAAGAACAGGCGCGCGAAGCCTTGCGTCTTGGGGCGCACAAATTGCCGCTCCAAACAAAATTCGTGACACGACTCTAAACGGATTCCTATGGACACACTCATGAAAAAGACCGATGAGGAATTGAAAGCGTTGCGCGCGGATCTTCGCACGGAACTTTTGGAGTTGCGATTCGCTATAGCCGCCAACAAGGAAACGCACGTACGGAAACTTCGCGTGGCTCGCCGAACCATCGCGCGCATTAATACGTTGCTTACATCACGCGCCTAGTATGTCAGATCAGCCGATTATCATTCGCACATTGCAGGGTGTCGTTGTCTCCAACAAGGCAGACAAGACGCTCAAGGTTCGTGTGGATCGCTTGAAAGTGCATCCGAAGTATAAGAAGCGTTACACCGTGAGTCGGCACTATGCGGTGCATGATGAGCGCAATCAGTACCAGGAAGGCGACTTTGTGACGTTTGTACCTTCGCGTCCGCGGTCGAAGACAAAGCGTTGGCGTGTTTTGTACGATGGTCCCGCGTCTTCACAAACTACGGAATCTGTGGTAGACACAGACGCGTAATTCTCTTATTCAGCACCGGAACACTAATAGATATCACCCTATGAAACGACACTCCATCATTCATGAACATGGCAAACTCTTTGCTCTTCAC
>CAYHRP010000102.1:0-2566 GCA_964359145.1 uncultured Gammaproteobacteria bacterium
CTCGATACTCGCATACCACCTATGTCACAAGAAGCCATGATCAAGTTTGAGTGTACCGACTGCAAAACGATCAATTACCATTCGCGAAAGAATAAAAAGATCATCAAAGAGCGCATTGAGTTGAACAAGTTCTGCAAGCAGTGCAAAAAACACACGATGCACAAGGAAACCAAATAGAAACACCCCTGCGCGGGGTGTTGTTCTTTCGGGAACAGGCCACTCAAAAGAACGAACGTTCCTTTGAATCCTTGATGAGCTCAAACGCTTCCTCGGCGGTGTCGACGATGTGAAAAAGTTCCAGATCTTCTGGGCTAATAGTTTCAAAGCCGTCGCGCAATGTTGCGCGTAAAAAATCAAGCAGTGGGTCCCAAAAATCGTGGCTCATAAGCACCACCGGCACGGCGGCCATCTTGTTTGTTTGAATGAGCGTGAGAATCTCAAACACTTCGTCAAGCGTGCCAAATCCTCCCGGGCCAAACACATACGCTTGTCCCGAGGCCGTCATAATCACCTTGCGTGTGAAAAAGTAGTAAAACGCTTTACCCCGCGTGACGTACGGATTAATCCGCTGTTCCATTGGCAGCTGAATGTTGATGCCAACCGACGGCGCGCCCGCTTCATAGGCGCCCTTATTGGCGGCTTCCATGATACCCGGTCCTCCACCGGTGACAATCGTAAATCCCGCTTCGCCGAGCCTGCGCGTAAGACGCACCATTTCTTGATACCAGTGATTGTCTTCGGGAAGGCGTGCCGAACCGAAAACCGTTACGTCGCGTTTATGCGTTGAAATAAACTGAAAGCCGTCCACAAACTCCGCCATGATGCGGAAGATGCGCCATGTGACGTCGGCCATCCGCGTGGGTGATGTCGTAAGCGCGCTCTCATCGCTTGAGGCGTTTGGAAAACGGCATACGCCATCTTCGCAAACTTCTTCAGTCTTGGATACTGTTTTTCGTGTCATAGTGTGATGACTATAGTATAGCAGACTATAGTCATCACCCCATACAACAGGACTCCATCATCCATGAAAAGAGCGACCTCCTTGCTCTTCGGGGCAAAAAAATCCTCAATGTACCGACTGGTACATCTGCGGTTTTTTGCCTCTGCAGAGCGGCGGATCTCATCTCTTTTCATGTATGCTTATTCCTGTTTCATGGGGTAATGACTATAATTGCAAAAAGGTGGAGGGCGCGTCGCCACCTTGACTTTTTTTGAAAATGGAGATACGTTCCGTTCGTGAGTGAACGCGATTACTACGCGATCATTGGCGTTCGCCGTACGGCGACGCTTGATGAGTTGAGGAGAGCTTACCGTGTGCGTGCGCGGGAGCTCCATGTGGACGGCCAGCCGTTGCCGGGGTTCCGGGAGCTGGCCGAGGTTTACGGGGTCTTGAGTGACCCGACACAGCGTCGCGCGTACGACGGCGCGACTCTTGGAGAGTCTATCATGGCTCTTTTTGAAACGCCGCTTGGAACGCACGTGCTCGAGCTGCACTTTGGCGGTCGGCCGATTGATCCTCTGCCGGGCGCCGATGTGCACATGGCGCTCGATGTTCCGCGCGATGTGCTCGAGCGTGGCGGTGTGGTGGATGTAACATTCCCTGCCGCTTCTGTGCGCGCCAAGGAGTCTGCGCCTTTGCACGTTCTGCCCGGCTCATTGAATTGGCGGTTTGTGATGCTCCCGAATTTGGGAGCGTCCGGGGAGCATGTGCTCAAAACGGGCGCGAAGGGAGCGCCGGGAAACCTCATTGTGTGTCTGAATCCTGTGTAAACGCCCGATTTCACACTGTGGAGTCGGGCGCCTATTTATCTTGACAATTTTCAAAAAACATGAGAGGTTGAGCCTGCGATGGAAATCAGTGTAGAAGATTTCTTGAACACATTGGTTGGGTATTTTGACCCCATTGAGGGGATGGCGGCGCGCGATCGCCTCCTCGACGGCGTCTTGCGCGATGAAAGCACGTGGCCGTTCATGACGGATGATTTCCCGACGCTGGCGGCTCTGCTGTCGGGCGTGGTGGGAGTCTCTCGATTGCTAGAGGAGGCAAGGCTCGATGAGTTTGTCTCCTTGATGGCGGCCGGGTTGCCGGACGAATTCACTCTGGCAACCGAGCAAGCGCTGCTTGGCACTCTGTTCGTAAGGTCGGACGAGCGGCTGGAAACGATCAAGCGTCTGCTCAACATCATGAGCGAGTGGCAGAAGATCGTATTGGCCGTGTACCTGCAGATGGCGCGCTATCATCAGGCGCGGCAGGGCGCGATGGTGTCGTATGATCTGTACAAGCCGGGGTCGCGGCGATGAGCGACTCTCGTGCACTCGTTCTTGTGAAGGCGCGCGAAGCAGTGCGCGCACTTGTCGCGAACTTGCGCGCGTTGGCACGGGAAGGCGGAAGCGCTCATGCACTCTCGCCGTTCCGGGCGACGCAAGCGCTTGATGGGATCGCCTACGCTCTCGACGAGACGGCGTTTCGAGCCGTCCTTGCCGAAGAGGTCCCGGTTCCAGACCGGGCGCGGCTCTTGAGTGGGATGGGCGACCTCGCGTCGTCCTCCATGCTTGCGGCCGACCC
>CAYHRP010000103.1:0-2553 GCA_964359145.1 uncultured Gammaproteobacteria bacterium
GCACGATGCCGCGCCGATGCACAGATCCTCGTCAACTTTTATACGAATTTTCATAAGACCTTTTTCAAAATAAATTCACAGCCGAAAAACAACATCTTTCTGGCGAAAGGCCTTTGAGGGAACCGAAACGTACTGGAAGTACGTTGAGGTTTCCGAAAAGGTCTTGAAGCCAAAGATGGAGTTTTGCAGGCATGAAGGTATTTTGAGAAGGGTCTATGCTACCCAAAATATTTCTCTTGATAGAACCGAATAAGCTCCTCCACAGCCGGAAGACACCCAGGATTTCCAATGCCGACTTTCGTCTTTTGCTGAACAAGTTCGAGCGTGTTCGCGCCGTCAAGTACCGCCTCTTCGATGTCGTGGTCTGTCACTTTGGAGACAGGGTCAATCACGCGCTTTGCTTCTACTTGCATCTTGTCAAACTGATTCGTACGGCGATAGTAGTCGTTTATGGCGTCGCGCAGCGCTTTATCGCACAGCACCGAGCAGTGGAATTTGCGTTGAGGCAATCCGCCCAAGCGCTCCATGATGTCTTGCGGTTTCAATCGCCGAGCCTCTTCAAGAGTCATCCCGCCGTTCTCGGTCACCATGACGCTCGCCATCGACGTTGAGGCAATCGCGCTCCCGCACCCAAACGTCTTCCACTTGAACGCTTGAATGCGTTCGGTTGTTGGATCCACCGTCATCCACACGCGCAACTCGTCGCCACACGCTGGTGAGCCAACCTTCCCCACAGCGTTGAACGCCGTTGCGTCTACGTCATCCATGACAAAGTTCTTCGGATGGAAAAAGTGCTCCTTTACAATGTCGGAGTAAAACCAAGACTGCGCTCCGTCTTGAGAGGCAACGTCGCCCTTACGGCCCTTTACGCTTTTCGCGGCGTGATTTGGCATGGAAAATCATCTTTGAAATATTTGTCGTCTACGCGAACGGGACTGATCGCGCGCAGTTTTTTCACAAGCGGCGGCAGAACATCGAGTACCGTCTCGATATCCGCCTCCGTCGTCTCGCGTCCAAGCGAAAACCGCAGTGAACCATGAGCCACCTCGTAGGGCAAGCCCAGCGCCAAAATCACATGGCTTGGATCCAAAGATGCGCTCGTGCACGCGCTTCCCGTCGAAACGTAAATCCCCTCCGCATCAAGATACAGCAAAAGCGCCTCTCCCTCCAAATCGAGAAATGAAATGTTCACGTTGTTTGGAATACGCTGACTCCAGTCGCCATTGAGGCGCGTTTTTGGCACAGACGAAAGGATACCTTGTGCAAGCTTGATTTGTAACGGCTCAAGGCGTGCAATATCTTCATCGCGGTGCGCCGCTACAAGCTCCACCGCTTTGCCAAGTCCAACAATGCCCGCAACGTTCTCGGTGCCGGGACGCACGCTTTTTTCCTGCGCCCCTCCAAACATCAACGGCTGAAGTTTCACGCCGCGCTTTGCAAACAGAATGCCCGTACCCTTGGGGCCATAGATTTTGGAACCGTTGATCGTGAGCAAATCCACGTGAAGCTTTTGCACGTCGAGCGGAAGATACGCGGCCGCTTGGCACGCGTCTGTGTGAAAGGCAACATGCGGAGCTTTGCCTTCGCGTTTCATTTTTTCTATGGCGCGGCCGATGTCGGCAACTGGTTGAATGGTGCCAATTTCGTTGTTGACAAGCATCACCGAAACGATGGTGGTGTCTTGGCGCACGGCATCAATAACCGCTCGCGTGTCCACGACACCGCGCCGATCAACCGGTACGACAGTGAGCTCAAAGCCCTCTTTTTTTGCAAGATGTCGCATTGGTTCTAGAACGGCGTGATGCTCAATTGACGTGGTGATAATGTGCCGCCCTTGCGCGGCGTGTGCGCGAGCGTAACCGAGAATCGCAAGATTGTCGGACTCGGTGCCGCTTCCCGTAAAAATGATTTCGTCCGGGCGTGCCTTGATGAACGCGGCAATTGTGGAACGCGCCTCGTCAATCGCATCTTTTGCCTCTTTCCCAAACGAATGAAAACTCCCAGGGTTGCCTATCTTTTTTTCCAAAAACGGCAACATTGCCTCCACCACCTCTGGAGCGGTCGGCGTTGTGGCGGCGTTATCAAGGTATATGTGGCGTTTTTGTGAAGACATGCTTGGCGAGTATAGCAGTGAACACGCCGTGGTCAAGGATTGACACCGCGCTCAAATTCTGTTAGTTTGCGGGCGAGGAATCATGAACAGCTACTTCACTGTATTCGGAGTACTGTTTGCGTTGATGCTGGTACTAATTGCACCGTGGCCAAAACTCGCCTCCGAGCGGCCCGGCGAAGACTTCGCTCTCTTGTTTCTCGACGACGGGTCGAGCGATCTTGAAGCCTTGGAGTGTTCCGAGGCGCGACCGTGTTACACGGTTTGGCAGCCGATGGGATTTGGCGGCTTCCTGCATTTCTACCACTATCCGCGCGGAAGAAGCGGGGACGTGGTAGGGATGAGCTACAACATTGCCAATAATGGAGGCGGCGGGTGGGTTCTGCATGAGCCCGGGCGCGAAGCACGCGCACACGCCGGTCTGTTCCATCGCACCGATCCGT
>CAYHRP010000104.1:0-2544 GCA_964359145.1 uncultured Gammaproteobacteria bacterium
TTGTATCGCGCTCATCACAAAATGAAAATACATATTGCAACACGTTGGGGATAAAGTTTTTCAAATATACATTGTATGTGTGACGTATCCTGTATCGTATATGTTGCGCGTGTTGAAAAAAATGGCGGATATACGAATGTCACACATCGTCATTACGAGATTGCTTCACTACGCTCGCAATGACTGGAAGTGTGTCATTGCGAGCGCCCCCTTTCCGTCATTGCGAACGCCTTTTTTGTCATTGCGAACGAAGTGAAGCAATCTTATTCTGGTGCAAGATTGCTTCGTCGCTTCGCTTCTCGCAATGACTATACGTCAACCGTCTTACTCCCTCACCATCACCGGTGTGCCTACATCCGCCCAGCCGTACAGCCATTGCACGCCTTCGTATGGCGCATTCACGCATCCGTGCGACATCGGACGGCCGAAGTTGTTGTGCCAGTAGGCGTAATGGATGTAAATATGTGGCGTAAATTCCAAATTATATTCCACATTCGGCAAGTCGTAGAGCAGATTTCCCGCGCGGTCAAACCAGCGATACGTATGTACGGGCAATTTTCGCATCACCTTGAATTCACCCGTCGGCGTCTTCCACGGCCAGCGCGCGGCGGAGATGGGAAAATCGCGCAGGAGTACGCCGTTCTCGTATGCGTACAAATGCTGTTCGCTCAAATCGACGAGGATGTGTCGGTCGAGGCGCGCTTCTAGCACGGGACGCGTGCGTGCCGTGATAAGGCGATCCGTCGCGGTGGCCGAGAGCACAACGCGGTCGCGTACATTGGCTTCGTAGGCAAACCATTCGCGTATCGGTGCGCCGCTTGCGTCAAACACGCGCACGTGCGGACCGCCATGGCCGTTAGGCGCAAAGGCGACGCGCGAATCATCAACAGGGAAGACGCTTGTTCCGTACCGATACGATGCACCGTATGTTGGAAACGGATCATGCAAGACGGAGCCGTTGTCTGTAAAGGCAACGAGGCGCGCTTCGGGAGACGACATGCCAAAGTGTGACGCCATGACTTCATGGCGCCCGTCTCCATTTGGGTCGAGTGTCGCAATGCTCACGCCCGCTCTATCAGAGGAATCAAAAACAAACGTGTCGGTGATGAGCTGACCGTCGGGGCGAAATACACGCACGTGCGGACCGCCCGTGAGTCCTGCGCCGGTGACGATATCGTCAATGCCGTCGCCGTCTATGTCACCAATGGCAAGATTGACGCCGCCGCGGAATGCTTCAGCATAGGCGAAGAATTCCGATTCAAGCGTACCGAACGACGACAAAACGCGCACGAGTGGATTCCCGCCGTACGCATTGGCAACAATAAGTTCAATTTCGCCATCGCCATCAACGTCACCGGCGGCCATGTTGACGCCGTATGATGTCCCGTGTGAGAACGCGGGAAAAACATTCAGCAGAGAACCGTCTTCACGCAGGATGGCAATCTGTGGTTGTGCGTCAGGGCCGCTTGAGACAATGCGCTCGTTTGTTCCGTCCGTTCCAAGATCAATGGCGACCACACTGCCGACGGATGCAAACGGAAGCTCCCACGTCTGATGCACGACTGCACTTCCGTCAAGCTGACTGCTTACGGTTGCGTGAGCAACGCCGGGCGTTAGGAGGAAGAGGGCAATGAGCCATGACCATCGAGTGGGCATAGTTGCGCGGCTTCACGTTGAATGTGCAGAAAGAGTTCTTCGCTCATACCGTATTTGTTTGCGTCTGCTATCGTCATGTGGCACAGGTCTGAACCCAGAACAATACCACCCTGTATCAAGGCGGCGGCCGCACGTCGCGGAAGACGCGGGAATGTGGTGACAGGGTAAAGGTGCTTGAGTTCAATGTATTTTGCCAAACCTTCATCGCGCGGATAATCCCACGCCTTCATTTTCATGCCGACGCACTCGCCGTAAAGAATCGCGTCATGCGTAAACTCGGTGTTGGTGATGAGAACGCCGCGGCAGTTTGGATCGCGCTTTTCAAGATCAAGATGGCGCGCGTAAACGTAGAGCGCGACTTTTACATCCGTGCGTCCGCCGGCGGTGTTGTGATATTTTGCTTCCACAGCGCGGTTCTTGCTTCCCTCGCGCTTCCCGTAGATGTCAACCTCATGCTCGATGCACATCCCAGGGACGGTTTTGCCAATCTCGACATTCCATCCGTACGCTTGCATGAGTTTGCCAAGGTAGACCTCAAACGGAAAGCCGGTCGGTCCAAGCTGAAGCATGGCATGTTTGAGATTGTAACGCGCCGCGCCAAGGGGGTTACGATCGGTGAGGAAGTGGAGCGTGCGATCGTGGATGTGTTGCGTGGACGTTCCCGGGCGCGTCATGTGTGCAATGTGCTTGACCGTTTCTTCGATAAGCGCGTCGTCAATCTTGGCGCGGCGCAACGAACGCGCCAGACGCTCGCCGTCAAAGGCAACTTGCCGTCCGTCTGATTTCAAAATCTGCATATATAGTCATCACCCCATGAAACAGGAATAAGCATTCATGAAAAGAGATGAGATCCGCCGCTCTGCAGAGGCAAAAAACCGCAGATGTACC
>CAYHRP010000105.1:0-2542 GCA_964359145.1 uncultured Gammaproteobacteria bacterium
TAGGAAAAGGTCTTGAAGCCAAAGATGGAGTTTTGCAGGCATGAAGGTATTTTGAAAAGGGTCTATATTACGGTTCAATAACAACGTCTGGAAGTGGCACAATGAATTTGCCGCCGCTTCCAATATACGCCTGACGCTTTGCTAAAACTTCCTTCTTAAAGCTCCACGCAAACAGAAGCGCGTAGTCGGGCCGTGGCCCTTTCTCCACGCGCTCCCACGGTTCAATGCGCACATGCATCCCCGGTGTATAGAATCCGTGTTTCGCAGGCGCATCGTCCACGACATAGTCCAAGAATTTCCCGTCAATGCCGCAATAGTTCATGACCATGGTGCCACGCCCCGATGCCCCGTAGCCAATAACAGACTTCCCTTGCCCCTTCACGTCATTCAGGAGCGCTAACAAATCTGTTTTTGTTTTCTGAATCTTCTGACCATACGCTGCGAACGTTTTACGCTTTCCATAACCGCGTCGCTCCTCCTGCGCACGCATATCAAGCACGGCCTGTGAAACAGGTTCCGGACGACCACCCTTGTGGCGCGCGGTAAATCGCACTGCCCCAGAACGCACACCGGGCGTGAAAGCCACGTCGCAAATCTCCATGTCAACCCTTTCAAAAAAATGCTCGAGCGCTGACAAGGAGTAGTAATTGCAGTGCTCGTGATAAATCATATCGTACTGCATCTCTTCAATGGTTGTTCCCAGATAATACACTTCAAATTCAAAGACGCCGTCGTCTTTCAAAAGCTTCTTGACGCCACGCAACACACTCGTCATGTTATCAATGTGCGCAAACGAATAGCTTGAAAGCAGAACGTCGAATCTGCCATATTGCGCCACAATGGTGTCGGCAACCGCCTCATCAAAAAAGGCGTCCACGATGGTAAAGCCGTTCTGCGTAACCGAAGCTACCACATTGCTCGCCGGATCCACGCCTACCGCTTTGACGCCGAGCGAAGCAAACGGCTTGAGCATCACACCATCGTTGCAACCAATCTCAAACACGGACGGCCGTTCTCGTTGTTTCAAATAACGCTCGTACGTTTGCCGCGCCCACGAGGAGCAATGTTCAACCAGTGTTCCTATGGCTGAAGAAAAATAAAAATAATCCTTGAAGAGGACCTCTGGAGCAATGACAACGGGCACCTGTAACAGCGTACAGTTTTCACAAAAAGCGATGTCAAGAGGGTAGCGCCTCTCACGAGAAATATCCTCCTCCTTGAGGAACCCTCCCGCAAGCGGCATCATGCCAAAATCTATCACGGTCACTAAACGTTCACTTTCACAACATCGACATGTCACTCTTCGATGTGCGTTGAGAAGGATTGAATCGCTCACGGAGGCGACGGGAGGCGAAGTGGAGAGCATAGGACAGATAGCGCTTAATAGTTTGCGGCGTATAGGCAAACGAACTCGTTCCCTGACCCGCCTTACGGCTCGTTAAGACGTACGGAACTTCTGCATACCGCGGCCGCTTTGAAGCGATATGGTACAACTCCTCCATGATGATTGCAAACCCATTTTCCTGCAGAGAAATACCATCATACAGTGATACACGTACGGCACGGAAACCATTTGTACAGTCTGAAAGCGGAACACCAAACAAGAGGCGCGCAACGATGTTTCCTAAACGCGAGAATACGCGCGCCTTCCACGGCACGCCTTCAGTCCGTCCGCCGTGCGCATAGCGCGTCGCTTTGACATACTCGTATCCCTCATGCAGTTTGTCGTACAAGGCACGAAGATACTTTGGATGGTTCGTGAGATCACTGTCCATAAAAATCACCGAATCAAATCCGTGCTCGCGTGCATACGCAATGCCCGTGCGCAACGCGGCTCCATACCCTTGATTGCGTTCGTGCCGCACGACATCCAGAACGTCCGCATGGTCGCGGTGAAATGGTTCCAACGCTTGCGATGTCTTATCCGTTGATCCGTCGTTCACGATAACGACCTGCGTCTTAGAAAGTTCGCGTACATAAGGAAGAATGGATGATAGACACGCGTGTGTCATCCGCTCTTCGTTGTACATAGGGATAATGATGCAGATTCGCATGCTAAAACCATTGCACGCCCATGCGGTGCGCAATCGCCCGCCATAACACGCGCAAGTATCCGACCCCTTCTTTCAGGAGATGAAAATCTTGATTCAGATCCGAGACGCGAAACGTCGTTGGAACATACGCGACGTGGGCCCCGGCCAAGAGACTCTTGAGCGTGATTTCCGGACACACGCTATACCCGTTATGTGTCAAACCGAGCGCTAACACAAACGTGCGATCAAAGAGTTTGTACGCGTAGGTGGAATCCGTCACGTCTGCTCTAACACAAAGACGAACCAAAAACCGATAGAGACGCTGATACAGGCGGTATTTCCACGGCATGCCAGATGCGGCATCCGTGTCGGCATAGCGCGTAGCCTGCACGAGTTGCGCTCCACCGCGCGCACGCGAGAGCATTGTTCCGAGAATGGATAGATCGTCCTCGTTATACGGTGACACCAGCGCCACATAGCGACTCGAGGAATACGCCGTTCCAAACCGC
>CAYHRP010000106.1:0-2504 GCA_964359145.1 uncultured Gammaproteobacteria bacterium
GCGCTATCAATACATTGACATGGACATTCGCCTCTACAACTCACTCACGCGCACGCTTGAAACTTTTGCGCCTTTGGATCCGGGCGAAGCGAAAGTTTATTCGTGTGGTCCAACGGTATACAGTGCCGCTTCTATTGGCAACCTGCGCGCGTTTTTGTTTGCCGACACGCTCGTGCGCGTCTTGCGTTTCAATCGCGTGCCAGTAAAGTGGGTCATGAACATCACGGACGTGGGACATTTAGTGAGCGATGCGGACGATGGTGAAGACAAACTGCAAAAAAGTGCGCGGCGCGAAGGGAAAACGGCATGGGATATTGCCGCGGTATATACACAGTGTTTTTTTGATGACATGAAAGCGCTCAACATGGTGATGCCCGATATTCTGCCGAAGGCGACGGACCACATTGAGGAACAAATCGCTCTCGTCAAAGAACTGGAGGATAACGGCTATACCTACCGCATTTCAGACGGCATCTATTTTGATACGTCTAAGCTCAAAGATTACGGTGTTCTTTCGGGGCAAGCGCAGGAAGAAAAGAAGGAAGGCGCACGCGTTGAGGTGAACGCACAAAAGCGTCATGCGGCCGATTTTGCGCTGTGGAAGTTTTCGCCAGAGAACACGGTGCGCGATATGGAGTGGGACTCGCCGTGGGGCGTTGGGTTTCCCGGCTGGCATGCGGAGTGCACCGCCATGTCGATGAAGTATCTCGGCAATCTCTACGATATTCATACGGGCGGGATTGATCTTATGAGTGTGCATCATCCAAATGAAATCGCGCAGGCACAAGGTTCGCGCGGAACAACGGAGGCAAAAATCTGGATGCATAACGCGTTTTTGCAAGTCAATGGCGGACGTATGGGAAAGTCGCTCGGTAACGCGTACACAATTCCTGATCTTGTGTCGCGCGGATTTGATCCACTCGCGTTCCGCTACTTTTTCTTTCAAGCGCACTATCGTCGTCCACACAATTTTACGTTTGAAGCTCTGGAGGGGGCGTCGCAGGCTCTCAAGCGTCTGCGTGCCATCGCGCGCGGCTGGGACACGCCGGCTATCGGTTGTGCAAACTACGAGGTGCGCTTTCACAAAGCGGTGAATGATGATTTGGATATGCCGCAGGCCTTGGCGATCGTGTGGGATATGGTGAATGACGCCGCGCCGTCAACGTCCGCGAAGGCTCAATCGCTCAAGCGATTTGACGATGTGCTCGGACTCAAGCTCATGGGGTATATCGCGCGGCCGCTTGAAGTGCCAAATGATGTACGGAGTCTGATGAATGAACGGGCACAAGCGCGTGCTAAGAAAAATTTTGAGGCGTCCGATCGCCTGCGTAATACGATTCGGGCGCTTGGATTTATCGTTGAAGATACGGACGACGGTCAGCGTATCTCCGAGGTTTGATTTTTTTCAAAGAGGGCTTTTAGAGAGGTCCCTAAAGTTTTTTGGAGCGGATGAGGAACAAAATGAGCGCGCCAATCAACAGCATGATGCCGATGATGATGCTAAAATCAAACGGTGCGCCGAGAATCCAAGGATAAGCCGCGTTCATGCCAAAAATACCGGCGAGCAATGTTGCCGGGAGCATGATGAGCGATAGTATCGTCAGGGCGCGAATAAGCGCGTTGGTGCGTTCGTTTATAGACGCATCGAGCACATGATGAAGCGTTTGCGCCGCTTGCAATTCGGTTTCAAGGATATGGCTCAACTCCGCTTGGTGGCTGCGAATTTCGTCAAATCGCATTGCGACGGATCTGCGCACACGTTCCGGCTGTCCAAGAAGAAGCCGATCAACCATATAGCGCTGGTTTTCCAAAAGTTTTTTTGCATCGATAACATTTGTTTGAATTTGTAAAATCTGTTGAATGCTCCCGCGTCCCGGTCGTCGCAGAAGTGCCCCCTCAAACGCGTCGATGCTTGTTGAAATATGATCGATTGTGTGCGATGCATCAACGAGAAGATCATGGAGAAGTTCGCCAAACATCCGTACGGGCTGCTCAAGCGCCGACGGATTCGCGGAGACGTTTTGAAACCGGGCGCTTACGGGAAGCAAATGCCCGTGATGGACGGTTACAAGGCGCGTTGGCGTGAGAATGACATCCAATTCGCGTGCCTGAATATCATCGGCGGCTTGATCGAATATTGGATGCACCAAACACACGAGGGTATATCCATTCCCTTCGTAGACATGGGAGCGATGGTCGCGTGTGCAGAGGGATTGCGCATGTTGCTCATTTAAACCAAACACCTGCGCGATGGCATCTATGTCGTGTTTGCGCGCATGATCCAAGTTGATCCATTCAATGCGTTTGTATCGCACCGACGGATATGAAATCCCCCTCATACGATTGCAGTATAACATAATGAGAGTGTAGAAAATTGTCATTGCGAGCCCCTCCTGCCATTGCGAACGCTTGCTTCCAGTCATTGCGAACGAAGTGAAGTAATCTCATACTGGCGCAAGATTGCTTCGTCGTATAACTTCTCGCAATGACAGCTGTTTTTGCAA
>CAYHRP010000107.1:0-2460 GCA_964359145.1 uncultured Gammaproteobacteria bacterium
GCCAAGCGATGAGTTTGTTAAAGACGATATCGAGGCCGCCCGAAAACGCGGCGGTCAAGATGGTGAGCACGATCACAAGGACCGAGTAACGCGTGATGTCCTTGCGGCTCGGCCATGAGATGCGCTTGATCTCCTCTTTGGAGTCGCGCAAGTAGGCGGTGAGTTTTTTTACGGCTTGCATACTGCTATCTAAAAACCCCTCGCGGGGTCGTTGTTATGCACAAAGAATAACGGAAGACGATCGGGCTGTCAAGTGAGCATAGTTGTTTGACGTATACGGTGTTTTGTGTTGAGATGAGCACGTGAGATTTATCGCATGAAGCGTTCAACCGAAAGAAAAAAAACGGTATACGCAAGTGATGTACGGGCGGAGATTGTGAATCACTGCATGGAATTGGGAGTGAGCTCCGTTGTTATAGCGCAGGCGATCCAGAATGCGACTAGTAGGGTTGGCGAGATGTTTCCGGAATCATACATATCGAGAGGAATGGGGATTTCGCTAGAATCCATTCATGCCGATAAAACCAGGATGGGGCTGGCAGGAATGCGTGTTGATCGTCTGCCAAGTGACATGCGGTTTCCGGTGCAACTCCTTGCCCTTGCAGAAGATGTTGAGGACTTTGGATTCCGAAACGACTACGAGATTCGCGGTCTCGTGCTGGGAACGGTCCATGGCGCGCTGGTGTTGTCGCTTGATGTTCAGGGCATACTCACCATGCTTGTGGCTCTTGAGCGCGAGGCGACATTTGTGCCCGCGTCGTGTCGTGGGACGCAGGGGCTGATGGCGCTCATTTGCTCTCAAGCTCCCGATAAGTCGATCCTGAACTGGAGCAGTAATGGCGCCATAGACAGAGCTCGCGAGCTTCTGGCCCGTGTTCTGCACGATATCGCCGAGCGACGAGCGGGGCTTCCGACAACACGTATGGAGTTCATCCGTGTATTGCGGTTCCGCCAAGCAGAAGTGCTTGGGTTCCGTTCGATGTTTCTTCCGACGGAAGATGATGTGCGGGAGTTTTGGGCCATCGTGAGCGAAGCTCTATTTGCATATCCACAATGCCTCAATGTGCTCACGCATTTGTATAGAGGGGCATATTGTATGCCCACGCAACTAGCGTTGGAGCTCGGTATGAGCCGGGCGAGGTTGTACCAGATCAGAGACGAGGCACTTGGGGTGTTGTGCCGCGCGCCTTGGCACGCACATTTGAAGGCGCTCGCCTCTCCAGAGGAAGCCCGTCGTCAACATCGTGCGCTTGAACGGCGCTCGGAAGTGTTGGAAGGCGCGCTTGCCGATCTTGTAGAACATGATGTGTCGTGTACGCTCACGCACAGATTGCAGGAGGCCCTTCGACCGAAGTTCCTCCAGTCGGGATCAATTCTGCCAAGCAGGAGGAGTTACTCTATCCCGTTTATACTCGCCCGCCTGAAGGTGAGTACGATTGCAGACCTCGTGTTCGACGTTTCGCTCGAACGGGCTTTTGCAACCGCGGGCCTTGGAGAATTTAAAGTGCGCTATCTGGATGACCAGCTGCGTGATTACTGCGGCCTTGGTATTGGTGAGGCTACCAAGCGCGGATGGACACGCGAGGAATTTGGCCTTGCACTCAAGGAGTGACAGCACAAACACGCCCCACGGTAACTCGTCGGGGCGTGTACTTTTTTTTCGCTCTCATACCCATGGGCATAGAGTGTGGCGCGCAAAGCACTTTCAGATATCCAAATTCTTGACGCTCTTGGCGTGTGTAGAGATGAATCGCTTGCGCGGTGCAACGTCCGCGCCCATGAGCGTGTCAAACACCTCGTCGGCGCGCGTGGCATCTTCAATCGTTACGCGCTTCATCACGCGACTTGCCGGATCCATGGTGGTTTCCCAAAGCTGATCCGGATTCATTTCACCAAGACCTTTATAACGTTGAATGTTTGCTTTGCGGCCGCTCTCGGTTTCCACGGTTTCTTCGCCGGTCTCTTCGTTCACGACTACCTTTACTTTGGCTGATTTGTGAGTGCCTTTTGTCGGCTGGATCATCGCCGCCACGGCCGCGTCGCGTTCCTCGTCGGAAAACGCCCAGCGCACCTCTTTGCCGACCTGTACTTTATACAGCGGCGGTTGGGCAAGAAATAGATGGCCCTTATGGATGATCTCGGGGAAGTAGCGGTAGAAGAGCGTCAAAAGAAGTGTGGAGATGTGCGCGCCGTCCACATCGGCGTCCGTCATGATGATGATGCGACCGTAGCGCAGTTTTTCAAGATCAAAATCGTCGCCGATGCCGGTGCCAAGCGCAATGACGAGCGAAGTGATCTCATTGTTGGAGAGCATCTTGTCGAGGCGTGCACGCTCGACATTCAAGATTTTCCCGCGCAAAGGCAGAATCGCCTGAAACTCACGGTTGCGTCCTTGCTTGGCACTTCCGCCGGCACTGTCGCCCTCGACGATGTACAGCTCCGTCTGCTCGGTGTTTTTGG
>CAYHRP010000108.1:0-2454 GCA_964359145.1 uncultured Gammaproteobacteria bacterium
CCGTCATTGCGAGCGTTTCCTTCTGTCCGTCATTGCGAACGTAGTGAAGCAATCTGTTGCTGGCATGAGATTGCTTCGTATAACTCGCAATGACATATTTGTCTGCAGTAGTATATCAGATTGCTTCGTCGTTGACTGATGGCTCTGGGTTCTTCGGTGCGTCCGCAAGAAGCGGCCGTACATCGAAGAACCCGTCTCATGGTTCGAACGTGCCTCAAGGGCACGTTCTCATGACCGTTCGACCTCGCAATGACAGGTGCTCCTGCAATGATGTGTCAGATTGCTTGGCATCACTTCGCTCCTGCCAATAACAAATACTGAATTATTCTACAGTCCCAACCTACGCATCCTACAACTTCACCGTGCATCCCATCTGCTCTTGCACACGACGCTGGATGTGTTCCACCAACTCGCCTTGCGGTACCAAGCGTTCCTCGTCGGCACCAAACTCGCGAATGTGGAACGGTCCGCCTTCAAGCTCTTTGTCGCCAAAGATTATCGTGTAGGGAATCTTCATCTTCGCCGATTGGCGAATCTTATTTCCCACGGTTGCGTCAGCCGTATCGGCCTGTGCCCGAATCCCTTGCAGGGTGAGCTCGCGGACAAGGCGCTCCACCATCTCAATGTGTCCTTCTCCTACGCTCGCCACACGCACTTGCACCGGCGCCATCCACAGCGGGAACGCGCCCGCACAATGCTCAATCATCACCGAGAGGAATCGTTCAATAGATCCCATGATAGCCGCGTGCACCATCGCGATACGCTCATTCTCGCCCGCCTCGTTAACGCACGTCAAATCAAACCGCTCCGGCATGTTCATGTCCAACTGAATCGTCGCCACCTGCCACGTGCGGCCAATGGAATCCTTCGTAACAAAGTCAATTTTTGGTCCGTAAAACGCCGCCTCTCCAAGTTTTTCTTCAGCCTTCGCTCCTTTTGACTGCACGACTTCGCGCAAAGCATCCTCGGCATGTTTCCACACTTCCGGTCCGCCCAAGTATTTCTCCGGCTGACTTGGGTCGTGCAAAGAGAGATCCATCTTCAGCACGGGAAAGCCGGCCGCTTTGTAGAAGATTTCCACGATGTCCCAAATCTTGAGTATCTCCTCTTTGATTTGACTGTGGCGGCAAAACACGTGCGCGTCATCTTGCGTAATGCAACGCACGCGCGAGAGGCCGTGCAACTCCCCCGTCTGTTCGTCGCGATACACCATCGTCGTGTTGGCATAGCGTTGCGGCATGTCGCGGTAACTGTGAAGATGGCGCGCGAAGATTTGCGTGTGATGGGGACAGTTCATGGGCTTCAAAGCAAACTCGTGACCCTCGCGCGTCGTCATGCGAAAGAGTTCGTCCTTGAATTTTTCCCAATGACCGCTCGTTTCGTACAAATCCTTTTTGGTAATGTGCGGAATTTCCACACGCTCGTATCCGCGTTCCTGCCGCAACGCCCACACAAAATCGTTGAGCGTGTGACGCAGACATGTACCGCGCGGCGTCCATAGCGGCAATCCCGGCCCCACTTTGTCCGAGAATACAAACAGATCAAGCTCTTTTCCAAGCTTGCGATGATCGCGTTTCTTGGCCTCCTCAAGCATGTGAAGATGCGCCTGCAAATCCTCTTTCGTTAAAAACGCCGTGCCGTAAATGCGCGTGAGCATCTTATTTTTTTCGTCCCCGCGCCAGTACGCGCCCGCCAATGACAGCAGTTTGAAGTTCTTGAGTTGCCCGGTTGGATCCTCCAAGTGCGGGCCTTCGCACAAGTCGGTGAATGCACCGTGCGTGTAAAATGAGATCGATTCGCCTGCACCGGCAAACCCATCAATCAGTTCGCGTTTGTATTCATTGTCTTTAAAGAACGCCTTGGCATCCTCGGGCGGCATTTCAGAACGCTCGCACCCTTTCCATGTCTTGGCAATTTCCAGCATCTTTTTTTCGAGAGCCTTGAGATCGCTCTCGCCAACGGGCATCCCAAAATCAAAATCGTAATAGAAACCGTTCTCAATGACCGGCCCGATGGTGCGCTTGGCATCGGGATACAGTTCTTGCACCGCGGCGGCAAGAAGATGCGCAACGGTGTGGCGAAGTTTGAACAGATGATCGTGTGGAAGATTGGACATACGTTCAAGTAAAGGGGCCTCTGTAAAAGCCCTGTACAGCGGTCCCTAAATAATAAAAGCCCCACATTCGTGAAGCTTCGGGGCCCCGAGCTTGTGCCAAGGGCGGTTCCACCCGAATTATCGCTTTGGAAAATAGGTTTCGTGAGCGACCACTCGTTCTCGCTGTTTCGGCTCCCGCGGTGGTGCGTCTCACATCGTGCGTAAGAAGGCTTTCAGCCAAGGCCTTCATTCTCTAAAAACGCCGTATAAGAGAGCGTGTCCGCGATCATCGCCAACATGAACACTATAGATGTCACCCTATGAAACAGGACTTAGCATTCTTGAACATGAGCAAAATC
>CAYHRP010000109.1:0-2367 GCA_964359145.1 uncultured Gammaproteobacteria bacterium
TGCCTTCAATCTTCACACCAAGCTTTTCTAAGAAAAAACAGACGTCCTGCACCATGTAGTTGGCGCTCGCAAACTTAATCGTCGTCACGCCGGGAATACCCGCGGCCGCCATGAGCGCGTTCTCGGTAACCGTATCGCCTGTTTCGTATAAGACGATCGTCGCCGAATGGCGCTTTGGCACCGTCACACGATACGCATCGTTTGTTGTTTTAATATTGACGCCTAGTTCTTCAAGCGCATACAGATGCGGCCGCACCGTGCGCGTGCCAAGCTTGCATCCGCCGGCATATGGAATGACAAACGACTTTAGACGATGGATAAGCGGACCCATCAACATAATAATGCTCCGTGTTTTGGCGGCGGCGTCTTTATCAAGTTTAGAGATTTGAAATGTCTTTGGCGGTTTGATGACAACGTTCGTTTTGTCCCACTGCACGCCAACGCCGATACTTTGCAGGACTTCCACGATGCGATGCACCTCCTCAATGTTTGGCACGTTCTTGAGCGTCGTTGTTCCACGGTTCAGCAATGACGCACACAAAAGCCCCACGGCCGAATTCTTCGCCGTTCGCACATCAATGGAACCCTTGAGCTTCCGCCCACCATGAATGCGAAAGTTCGCCGCGCCCGTGCTCAATGTCACAATTTCCTTATCGAGCGCCTCCGAAATTTTGGAGAGCATTTCTAAACTAAAGTTCTGTTCACCGCGTTCCATGCGCGCCACCGCGCTTTGGCTCGTTTTGAGCGCTCGTGCCAATTCCGCTTGTGTCATCCCGCGACGGCGGCGCAACTGCGCAATAAACTTTCCAATCTTTTTTTGTTCAACGCCCATAAAAGAAAGTGAATCGTGAGTTGACACAACACATTATATCACATTTGATATATATGGAAAGCCCCCTGCTTCACAGCAGTCGTTATCCACATGAACGTCTTGACATACGGCGCGCGGCGCGATGTAATGGGCTTCTGCAAACGACCCCGCCAGCGAGCGGGTTTGTTTTTGAAAACGGCAATACCCCCCATGACGCAAGAACAAGCGCTCGACATTCTTAAAACGGGAGCGAACGTGTTTCTCACGGGCGAGCCGGGAAGCGGCAAAACACACGTTACGCGAGCGTTTGTGTCGTACCTAAAACGTGCCCATGTTGAAGGAGCCGTCACCGCGTCCACCGGTATTGCCGCTACGCACTTGGGCGGGCGTACCATTCATTCGTGGAGTGGGATTGGGATCAAACAGTGGCTTTCCGCCCAAGATCTCGATGCCCTCACATCAAATGAGCCAGTCTCCAAGCGCATAAACGCCGCGCGCGTTCTTGTCATTGATGAAGTTTCCATGTTGAGTTCCATGACGCTCACCATGATTCATGCGGTGTGCAAAACCATGCGCCGCTCCGAGGAGCCGTTCGGCGGCCTTCAAGTAGTCTTCGTTGGCGATTTCTTTCAGCTCCCCCCCGTAACGCCACGTCAACGTTCTCACGCGCAATCTTCGTGGATGGAAGATAAAACATCACCGTTTGCCTTTCACAGCGATGCGTGGCAATCCGCACGGCCCGTGGTGTGCTACCTCTCCGAACAGCATCGGCAAAGCGATCCATCTTTTTCCGCGCTTCTGTCGGCCATCCGTCAGAATAATGTTTTAGATGAGCATGTCCGCTGCCTGCAAGAACGCCGCGTCCAAAACAATGCCACACTGCCGCAAAATACACTCAAACTCTACTCACATAACTTGGACGTTGATCGCATCAACACCAAAGAGCTGTTACGCGTGCCGGGCGATACGCGCACGTTTACCATGCAATCGTTTGGCAAAAAGGCTCTAGTTATGTCCATGAAACGCGGCTGTCTGTCACCCGAGACACTCGATTTAAAAGTCGGCGCGAAAGTTATGTTCACGCGCAACGATCAAAAAGGTGCGTTCGTCAATGGCACACTCGGAACCATTGTCGGTTTTGATAAAGACACAGGGGAACCGTGCGTTAAAACGCAACAAGGAAAACGCATTACCGTTGAACCAGTAGAGTGGTCCATCGAAGAAGGCGGCCGCATGTTGGCGCGTATTGTGCAAATTCCCCTTCGCCTTGCGTGGGCAATGACTGTTCACAAGAGTCAAGGCATGTCACTGGATGCGGCCATTGTAGATTTACAACACGCGTTCGTTGAGGGACAAGGATATGTGGCGCTCTCACGCGTGCGCACGCTTGAGGGGCTCTCACTTTTGGGTTGGAACGACACAGCGCTATGCGTGCATCCGGACGTTCTTGCGGCCGATCAAGCATTTCGCAATGCCTCACTTGAAGCCGAGCAAGCATTCGGCGATCTCAAACCGGACGCACTCAAAAAAATGCACGAGAATTTTGTAAAGGCATG
>CAYHRP010000110.1:0-2362 GCA_964359145.1 uncultured Gammaproteobacteria bacterium
GACTCTGATTCCAAGCCAAACAAATCAATGGAGAGTGACCAATCAATCGTGAGGACGGCGTACAGGGACCAAATCAGCAGTGTGCCAATGACGAGCAGATAGAGAGCGGTGATGCCGAGCGTTGCAACACCAGCTTTTCCAAAGCGCAAAATATGGTAGACGTTGAAAAACGTGAACAGCGCCACGAGCCCCATGAAGGCGAGGAAGATGACAAGGAGGATGCTGATCGGGATCATAAATGAGTTTTTGGCTATGAGCCGTTCACTACTGGTTATCGGCCACTGGCGATACTCTCTCTGTTCTGACCGTTTGCTTCCAAATAGACTCTTGCTCTGTCCGTTGCAACGCGACCGCGCGGCGTGCGATTGAGCATTCCACATTGAAGGAGAAATGGTTCGTAGATTTCCTCGATCGTCTTTTCGTCCTCGGAGAGTGCGGCGGCGAGTGTGCCAAGGCCGACGGGGCCGCCTTGGAACGTCTCCACAATGGTGCGCAAAATCGTGCGGTCAATGTTTTCCATACCGAGCGTGTCAACCGACAACGCGTCTAATGCTTGGGTGGCGATCGCGGCCGTGATATGACCATCGTGTTTTACTTGCGCAAAGTCGCGGACACGCTTGAGGAGGCGATTGGCAATACGCGGCGTACTGCGCGCGCGAGTGGAGATGGTGGCGCATGCATTCTCTTCTATGGAAACGCCAAGAATGACAGCCGAGCGTTTGACGATTTTTTGAATATCGTCGTGCGTGTAAAACTCTAAATGATGTGTGGCGCCGAACCGGTCGCGCAAAGGTGACGAGAGCAGGCTCATGCGCGTGGTCGCGCCAATCACAGTGAACGGTTCAAGGGAGAGCCGAATGGTTCTTGCCGAAGGGCCTTTGCCTACGATGACGTCCAGTGCACAGTCTTCCATGGCTGGATAGAGTGCCTCTTCAACGGCCTTATGCAATCGGTGGATCTCATCAATAAACAAGAGGTCACCTTTGGAGAGATTGGTGAGGATAGCCGCCAAATCGCCCACGCGTGTGAGCGAGGGGCCGCTGGTGATTTTTATTTGCGTGCCAATTTCGCTTGCGATGATGTGCGCGAGCGTGGTTTTTCCAAGACCCGGGTTGCCGTGAAGAAGCACGTGGTCGAGCGCTTCGCCGCGCGCTTTCGCCGCATCAATAAAGATGCGCAGATTTTGTTTGAGTTGCCGTTGTCCTATAAATTCTTCTAGCCGTCGCGGCCGGAGCGTTGCATCGATTTCAACGTCCTCGCTTCCTTCGTGCGGAATCAAAACAGTCTTTTCCGTAACAGGACTCTTGGAGGGAGCAAATGGGTTTTGCGGGAGTGTCGCCATGAATCAAGTATAGCAGAACCGGCCTCCCCGCAGTGACGGAGAGGCCGGTCGAGTGCTCTGCAGGCGTCTGTTCGCCTTTTTGGAGATGTGTGAAGTCTCCGGGGCCATGAATCACCCCGGATTTTTGGCTCGCTGTTACGGCGGTACTGGTTTCCTCAAATACTGCCGTGACCTACACGTCAGCGAGCATCCACAGAGCCCGTCAAGTCTATCATTGGAGTCGTTTCAGATACAAAAAACAACCGGTTTGGCGGTTGCGTATTGTGGTGGGCCGAGAGGGGGTCGAACCCTCATCCGGATTTCCGGACGACATTTTAAGTGTCGCGTGTATACCATTCCACCATCGGCCCAATTAATTTGAAGCTTTTATATTCTTTCCTCTATGAGTCAGTTTTAGGCTGTGACAGTTTGGACAGAGTATCCGGAGATTCTGAATTCGGTTGTCTCGACTGTTGCCATTTGTGTGATCGAGTTCGAGTGGAATTCGGCCATCTGTAGAGTGTTTTGCCCATCCACATTCTTCGCATTGCGGCTGTTTAATTCCTTCACGATAGAGACGATTTTTTAACTTGTAACTTTGGTAGTCGCTATCGTTCACGAGGATTGCATCAAGTGTCCTCTTGGGTATGAAGGGTCGTTTTTTTCCTTTCGACCAACCTTGTCCAGTAAAGTGGCTTGTATCAATTTGGTGTTTCTCTAGATATTTTTTCACTTGCTGGTAGTTCCCGCCGGCTGGTATCAATCCCAGTCTTGAGATTACTTGGCGCACGCTGGTTGATTCTCTTGCCGCTTTTTTCAGCATGGCCAAAGTCCAACGCATTTTTCTCATAGGACATCCGAAACTTGAGGGAATCTAAATAGGCAGAGCACTGCTTTGAAAGTTCTGACACAATAGCGGATCTTGAGCGTTTTGTCGATTGTCTGTACCATATCGTTCGCAATCATTGTGGGATTAGTACAGTGGTAGTATGCCAGCTTCCCAAGCTGGAGACGCGAGTTCGATTCTCGTATCCCGCTCCA
>CAYHRP010000111.1:0-2357 GCA_964359145.1 uncultured Gammaproteobacteria bacterium
AAATGTCTTGACTACGAAAGGTGCAAAAAAGATGCACGCGGCTGTCGCTTTGCAATGCTTGGACGGAAATGAGGCACGGTGGTTCTTTTGCGGATGCGTCGATAGACGGTACGAGTGTTGTGGCCGCCGCGCGGCGCGAGTCCGGACTTGCTTTTAAATTGTTGATGATGGCGGTTGCGATTTGGTCAATCTTCTCGTGTGATGTGTCCGCTCTCCACGATCGTAGACGGCTACCGTACGTGTAGGCAATGCCCTCTTTGGGCGCGGCGTTCAAAAACACGTCGTGATATTCCCGTATGGCGGCCTCGGTGAGACCGATGGTTTCCTTCAGATCTCGCGGCCAGTCTTCCGGAATGTGCTCGGGAAATGATCCGGGCTCACGCTCAACAACCCACTGCACGGACGGAAGCTCGCGCTGTTCCATGCCGTACTGTGTTCCCTTGAGAACGCCATAGCGCATGATGTGAAATACGAGATTCTGCCACGCCTCAAGCACCGTGCGTCCGCGCAAGGTAAAGCCGACCTCTTCGTGGGGGAGTGTTGCCACGGGGCGCGGTACGGGCGGATCGAACGCGCGCGGCTCCATGTATGCATCGCTATCTTTCGTGGGGAGCTTGACGGATGCGTCGCAAATATCAAACTCGGACAGATCGAGCAGAGCAACATTCTTGCGAATCGTTTCTACAATTTCAGGTTTTATTTCAGGTTCAATGTCAAACTCGGTACCATGAATGCGTCCGTTGGCGTCAAGGCCGTTCGTCCAAAGCGCGCGCAATATATCCGAGCCGCATTTGCCAAACGGCGTTTGTGACAAGGGGCCGTGTGCCCAGAGCGCGAGTGTGCGGATGTGCGGATTCAAAGCGAGGTTGCGCAGGAGAGGATTCACGCCTTGACGCGAGTAGAGCGTTCCGATGATCGCGGACTTTTCTTTGAGGGCGGGCGCGGCGATGAGCGCGGATTCGATTTTGTTCCACACGGTGCAAAATCCAACGCTCGCGTTCTCACGTCCGACGACGACGGGATATTTTTGTTCTTGGAAGAGCATGTATTTAGGCACGATTTACCGTGTACGATCTACGAACCTCTCAACCAACGCGCGGACATCTTTTACTTCTTCGCTTGAAAGCACGCTCGCAAATCCAAGCCGCTTTGCTTCTTGCGCGCGGCGCTTGGTTTGGGGCGCGGTACGCACTTCGCCGCCAAGTCCGACTTCGCCATACACGACCGTTTTTGGCGGCAAAACCGCATCTTTTCGTGAGCTTACAAGGGCAGTGCACACGGCCAAATCGGTGGACGGTTCGCGCAAGGTCATACCTCCAACCACATTCACGAACACATCCTGTCCGGCAAACGAAAGTTTACCATGCTTCTCGAGGATGGCGAGAAGCATCTGCAATCGGTTCGTAGAAAAGCCGTTTGCGCGCCGAACGGGCGTGCCGTAGCTTGAGGCATTCACGAGTGCTTGTACCTCAACCAAAAACGCGCGCGCTCCTTCGAGCGTGCATGTGATGGCGGTGCCGGGAGTCGCTTCGTGATGGTCAAGAAACAGATCGGTTGGGTTTTCCACACCGCGCAAACCGTCTGCGGTCATCTCGAACACGCCTACCTCGTGTATTCCTCCAAACCGGTTCTTCGTGGCGCGCAACAAACGATAGTGATGGCGCATGTCGCCGCGAAATTCCAAGACGGTGTCAACGATGTGTTCAAGGAGTTTTGGTCCCGCGACCATTCCGTCCTTGGTGACTTGTCCCACAATGATGATGGGTACGTCCGTTTGTTTGGCGAGCGCCACGAGCTGTGCGGTGGCGGCGCGCATGTGTGTGGGACTGCCGATAGCACCATCGTGCTCGAGCGTTGAGAGGCTTTGGATGGAATCCACCAAAACGAGCGCGGGTTTGTGCTTGGCAATGGCGGCCGCGATGGGCTCAATGACCGTGTCGGTGATGAGTTTTATGTGTTCGTGCGGCGCGCGCAAACGCTCAAAGCGCAACTGCAACTGGGATGGCGATTCCTCTCCGGCGATATAAAACACGGCGCCGTGCGGCGCAAAACCGCTTGCGATGTGCGCGATCAGCGTGGATTTGCCAATGCCCGGTTCGCCCGAGAGGAGGACCACTTGTCCGGGAACAACGCCTCCTTCCAGTACGCGATCCCACTCGGGAATGTCGCAAACAAACCGGCGCTGGTCTTTTTTCGCACTTGCAAAATCAACAAGCTCTGCCGCGGCAGTCTTGGGAAGCAAAGCCTTGGCAGAGCGGCCTGGGGACTCTTCCGAAAGCGTCCCCCATTTTTGACATTGTGTGCAACGGCCGGACCACTTAAGGTGCTGTGCGTCGCAGTGTGAACAGGTGAACATG
>CAYHRP010000112.1:0-2352 GCA_964359145.1 uncultured Gammaproteobacteria bacterium
AGACGCACCGGTTGATCGGCATACACTTTCATGCGCACTTGCTTGAGATTGAGCGCAATTTCCACCACGTCCTCCAACACGTTTTCAATGGACGTGAATTCATGGGTCGTTCCGGAAATCTTGAACGCGGTAATTGCCGCTCCCGGAAGTGACGACAACAAGACGCGACGCAGAGCATTGCCCATGGTAGTGCCATATCCCTGAAAACACGGCTCAACAATAAGTGTGGCCGTGTGCGGTTCACTGCCCGGCTCAAATGCGATGGTTGAAGGAAGCAAGATAGGATCAATCGCCATAAAAGGAGCGTTAGCGTGAGTAGAACTCGATGATAAGTTTAGCGTCAAAAACGTCCTTCAAATGCTCACCCTCCGGCATGCTCAACATGCGACCGGCAAGCTGTGGCGGCTCTGTCAAAAGCCAGCCCGGGACCGTCACATGTCCGGCATGTTCTTTCAGTTCATCAATAAGTCCTTTGCTCTTTTTGGTGTCACGCAACGACACCTCGTCCCCCGGTTTTACCTTGTAAGAGCGAATGTTCACCCCTTTGCCGTTCACGGAAAAAAACTTGTGGCTGACGAGTTGCCGCGCCTGTTGACGCGTCTTGGCAAAGCCCATGCGAAACACAACGTTATCCAACCGGCTTTCGAGCTCCTGCATCAGAAAGTCCTCCGTGTTTCCTTTTCGGCGTACCGCTTTTTGAAAATAGTTTCGGAATTGTCGTTCACGAATGTCGTACAATAACTTGGCCTTCTGCTTTTCATTGAGTTGCAATCCAAACGTTGAGGTTCGTCGACGCTGTTGCTTTGGACCCTGCACTCCGGGTCCATAGGAACGACGACTCAAGACTTTTTGAATACTCGGACTCGCGGAAAGAGGCGTTCCAAAGCGTCGCGAAATTTTTCCGTACTTCGTTTTTGGCATATTACAATCGTCGTGGTCGCGGCGGTCGGCAACCGTTATGCGGCGTTGGCGTTACATCTTTGACAGAAAGGACGCTGACTCCGGCGCTGTTGAGCGTTCGAATAGCCGAATCACGGCCCGAACCAATGCCGCTTGAGAACACGCTGACTTCCTTTACGCCAAATCCTTGCGCTTTCTGTATAAGATTTTCAGTCACTTGTGAAGCGGCGTACGGTGTCGACTTCTTTGGTCCTTTGAATCCCATGTGTCCCGCGCTCGACCACGCCAACGCGTTGCCGTTCATGTCGGTAAGCGTAATAATCGTATTGTTATACGAGGCATGAATGTGCACCTGCGCTTGCGTAACTTGTCGCGCTACTTTCTTCTTTTTCTTGGTTGACGTTGTTTTTGCCATACGCAAAACTACTTCTTGGCCACGATACGCTTTCCAGAGCCGGCGGTTTTACGCACATTGCCGCGCACGGTGCGACTGTTCGTTTTTGTACGTTGACCGCGCGATGGGAGACGCTTCTTATGACGTTCTCCGCGATAGGCGCCGATGTCCTTCAAACGCTTGATGTTCCCAAGCACTTCACGCACAAGCTCACCTTCCACGCGCTGTTGTTCAACGAGCGTACGAATGGCGTTCACCTGATCGTCCGTTAAATCTTTTACGCGTACCGACTCGTCTACTTGTGCCTGCTTTAAAATACGCACCGATGTCGTTTTACCGATCCCACGAATATACATGAGTCCGATCACGATGCGTTTCTCCTTTGGAATAGTAACACCAGCAATACGCGCCATAGGTTTAGCCTTGTCTCTGCTTATGTTTTGGATTCTTGCAAATCACATGCACCCGCCCTTTGCGGCGGATTACTTTGCATTCTCGACACATTTTTTTTACGGAAGCGCGTACCTTCATAAAGACACTAAAAACGATAGGTAACTCGGCCTTTCGTTAGATCGTAAGGACTCAATTCAACCTTCACCTCATCACCCGGGAGAATACGAATGCGGTGCATGCGCAATCTGCCGGCGAGGTGGGCGGTGATGCTGTTTCCACTTTCAAGCATCACCCTGAATTGAGCTCCCGGAAGAAGCTCTTCCACTTTGCCTCGGACTTCAATAAAGTCCTTTGTATTGGATTTGTTACTCATGACGCGCAAGAGAATACCACTTTCGTGTGAAGTTAGCAAATCTTGGCACTGTCATATAGACATCACCCTATAAAACGGGACTTAGCATGAATGAAAAGAGATGATATCCGCCGCTCTGCAGGGGCAAAAAACCGCAGATGTACCAGTTGGTACATTGAGGATTTTTTGCACTGAAGAGCAAGGAGATCGCTCTATTCATTCATGATGGAGTCCTGTTTTATAGTGTGATGTCTATACAGATACTGCGCAATGGTACATGTTGTGTAAAATCACGTCAAGAGTAAATGGAGAG
>CAYHRP010000113.1:0-2343 GCA_964359145.1 uncultured Gammaproteobacteria bacterium
TGCCACTTGTGCGATTCGTGGCAAACCCTACACTTGGGAACAGCGAGATCAGGCGTGTTGGCTTGAACGTTGGTCCCGCGTAGCCGAACGCCTTGAAGACATTCGCGCGCGGTACCCAGAATGCCGCCGTGAGCAAGCTCATTCTAATACGCTCGTGTGCATCGAGCGGCTTCGTGCCGGCACCTACGAGTACAATGACTTCTTCGCCGTTGTACACATCCGCTCGCGCATGGAGCGGCATCAACCCCTCAACAATGGCCGCGAAGGCCAGGATAAAGCAGAACCTGCTCATGCTATTCATGGCAGGTCATTCTTATCACATGCGGGGGGGGGTGTCAAGCCATTCTTTATGGAGCAGACCTCTTTTTTGTTTCAATCAAAACCATTTTTTCAAGTCGGCGTATATCGGCCAATAGATCGGCGCGCTTCTTGTGGAATAAGTTCACCGTGAGCACCGCCTTTCCTCCGTGACGGGCAAACTTAGCGCGCTCGCCGACTTTTTTCTTTTGCACGAGAGAATGAAACGATCCGAGCTCTTGCGATTTTTTTACCCCTTTAATCTTCGTGATACGTCCCTCCTGCTTAGCAAAAAATTCAAGCACGGCCGTGTATCCGCGTACGCGGTTTGATATTACGGGTTTTTTTGGAATGCGAACCAGAATATCGTTGAGCGCGTGATCGAATCCGTAGGAGAGCTGATACATCAGCACTCGATTGCCGCCAATGCGAGGTCCGCTTTCAATCACTTTCCAGCCATCCTCTGTGCGCATAAGTTCCGTATGCGCGGTAGAATTACGCAAACCAAGTGCTCGCACCGTTTTGGTTGCCACGACCTGCGCCGCTTGAATGGACGTTTTGCTAAGCTGTGTCGGCGTAATGCGAACATAGCCAAAAAAATCATCGTATCCAACTGAACGCCCGGTCTTGATATGCACGATAGGGCAGTGGTACACCTTTCCGCGTGTCGTGACGTACGAATCAATGGAATACATTTCGCCTTCCATAAACTCTTCCACGAGCATCTTGGGTTCCGTAGGCGCTCCTTGTTCGCGATACAGCTTGCGCACTTTTCGAAACGCTCCCTTGAGCGCTTTTTCTAGCTCGTCTTGGTGATAGCACAGCGTTACAAGCAAACTTGCGGCAAGGCCGGTGGGTTTCATAACGAGCGGGAAGCCCACGCGCTGGGTGATTTTCTTGATAGAAGCTTTTCCCGCGTTCTCAACAACGGTGAATTGAGGCGTAATGGATGAATCGTACGCAAAAAAGCGCTTGCGCATTTCCAGTTTGTTGGTTGCCCATTCGAGTGAGGTGGCGGTTGGCGTTCGAAGGTAGGGCACATGCGGAATGAGCTCGCGAAAATGTCCGATGTTGTACTCGCCGCGGCATGTGATGGCCAGTAGGCGGTCTTGGTAGGGGAGAAGAGCCTTCGTAATTTTTGACGGCGACGAAAAATCCACTGGAATCAAAATATCGACATGGCTTTGCTGTACCAATTCAACCTCGCTTGGTTTCTTTGGATCATAGATAGCCGCCGAAAGAACTTTGTACCCATACATCTTTTTGAGTTCCTTCAGCGCTCCCACTACTCCTTCGGGGACGTTCACAACAAACAGCACAATGTCCTTTTTGGACGGAGGCATCATTTTGCGCGCCATAGGAGAGGCATCACGCTATATGTGAATAAGATTTTGGTTGGGGCGACGGCATGCGCGAGAGCGGCATGGGCGTCTCGTCATACAGAAAAGGTTGTACCAGTGCCGTGAGTTCGTCGAGGGTACTCACACGCACAAGGGAGCTTCGGAACGCCTTAGCGCCTTCCATGCCCTTTGTGTACCACGACAGATGTTTACGAAATGAAACGATACCACGACCGCCATATTGCGCAATATGGCGTTTTGCGTGTGTCAAGATCAAGGAAAAATGTTCGGCGAATGTGGGGACGGTTTGGATGGCGCCGGTTGTCAACAGTTCGATGGCTTGTACAAATATCCACGGATTGCCAAGCGCGCCACGTGCGATAAGGACACCGTCGGCGCCTGTCACATCAAGCGCGCGCCGCACATCATGCGCGTCAAATATGTCGCCATTGGCAAGGACGGGAATGGAAACACGCCGTTTGACTTCGCGAATCACGGACCAATCCGAATATCCACGGTAGCCCTGTGCTTTCGTGCGTCCGTGCACCGTAATGAGATCGGCGCCCGCGTCTTCGAGCACTTTGCAGAATGTGAGACACTCGCTTGGATCTTCCCAGCCCGATCGGATTTTCACGGACACCGGCACCGAAACGGCCGCCTTGATGCCGCGAATGATTTTTTCAGCGTGCGCAGGCTCTTTCATGAG
>CAYHRP010000114.1:0-2333 GCA_964359145.1 uncultured Gammaproteobacteria bacterium
TCGGTGTTATCTTGACAATGAGGAGTAGATATATTGCAAAAATAACAATGGTTTTTTCTATGAGTCCCGGCAGAAAACCGAATCCGCCGCGAAGGAACGCCCATAATTGAAAAATAAATACTGCATACCAGAGCAAGTAGAGTGTGTTGTTTCTGTTGCGCAGGAGGTAGGTATAGGCAACGCGCATTATCAGGCCAATACTGATCATCACCATGAAGACGCCGGCTATGCGCAGGTCGGCATACGCTGTGCCAAATGGGCCAATCGTGTAAAAATATCCCGGCTGTCTATTGGGAATAATCTGGTCGGTGACCGCAATGCCGCCATAGCGCTCGGGTTTAGATGTCCAAATACGGCGCGGAATGAGCGAGAGGGTGAGATCCTCGAGGTGGATGCGCCCATAGAAGGGTGCCGGGCGTTCTTGGTTCACTGCGGCGAGAAGTGCGGCAGTTGCTTGGTGTTCGGTGAAGAGGCCGCCTAGCGTGTTGGCAACATTTTCTTTGGTGAGCGAGAAGTTTTGCGCGCCACGGAACTGTGCCATGAGCATGATAAAGAGCAGAAGAGTAAAAAAAATGATCAAAAGTTTCTTTGCCGACAGGTAGGCCACGCGGTAATTGTAAAAGATGAGTATCGTGAGTATCAGGAGAATGACTTGACCGCGTGATCTGCTAAGGAGCGCAAGCAGAACAGTGAGCATGAACGCGAGAATAAAGGGGAGACGACGCTTTGAGGCAATGGCAATCCCCGCAATGGCCACGAGACCTGCCATTAAGTACCACGAAGCGAAAAAGGCAAGATGACCACGACCAAAAGCGGAAATATTCGTATAGATAAAGTATTGAGAAAAATGAGTTACGGCTATATCTGTCGTAGTGATAAACAGAGTGATCGCCGCTATACTGGTGAGCAAAAGGCCACCAAGAACAAGTAAGAGCTTTTTTTCTGAAAATGTTGCGCGTGAACGCGGGAGATAGTGCACAACGGTACTCGCTATGGTGCGTTCATAATACCCCAGATAGACCGCAAGGATCCCTGCAATACTTAGCATGTGTGCAAACGTAGCGTAGCGCTGTTCGTAATCACGATAGGCACCGTCCATGGAAACCCAGCCGATTTTTTGCAGGAGCGGAACGGCGACGAAACTTATGCCATAGAGAAATGAGAAGAGGTAGATTGGCGCAAAAAGATCGCCGCGCTGTCGCCACGCAATGACGAACGGTATGACCAGTATTGCAAAAAGCACCATTGGCAACAACAGTTCTTGAGCCGTGAGTTGCACAATAAAAAGAAGACAGAGCACGATGGTCACGGTTACGAGAACGATTGATCGTTTTTGAATTGTTTGCAGTGATACGCGCATGGGTATAGCTGATCTATTTCTGCGACAATGTCGTTTAAGATACCATCACGTGATTTAAGAAAAAAGAACGGGTCTGTGCTGACCATCCGCGCCCCCGCGATACAGGCATCATACGCGCGGTGTTCACGTAGTGCACACTTCAAGAGTGTCCCTTGCGTCCGTGCCGCGAAGGTTTGCGCAATGCGCTTACGCTCGATAAAAAAACGTGTATCTTGGAAGAGCTGTTCCCACTGCTCTGGCGTATCAACATCCGCGTGGCCGTCACGGCGATGCAGGGCGCTTGCGAGCGCCGCGATACTGTAGATGAGTTGCTTCGGAGATGCGTAAGAGAGAGAGTGCGGATCGAACCGAAGATGGGTGAGCGGCTCTTGGAGTGAATGAAATTGATATCGCTCAATTGCCCGTAAGTAGAGATCGTAATCTTGAGAGAGAGTGAAGATGACACGATACCCTCCGAGCGCAGTCATGATATCGCGACGAATCATGAGTGTTGAATGCGGAATGGGGTTTATGAAGTGATACAGTTCGTCGCGTATCGCCACGCTATCCTGCGCAAAGAGAAGGGTGTTGATGGTCTGCTCGCCGTAAAAGAAGTGAATGCCAGTGCCGAGTACCGCACAAGTGGGATGCGTGTTCATGTAGCCGACTTGTTTTTGCAGCCGATGGGCATCTGCACGGTCACCACAATCAAGACGCGCGATATACGTGCCGCGTGCGTGTGCAATACCTTCATTCAGCGATCGTGTGAGACCGTAATTTTCTTTGCGGTCCACAATAACAATACGGGGATCTCGATACGCGTGTAGCACAGATGCTGTGGTATCGGTGGAACCATCATTTACAACGATGAGTTCAAAATTATCCATGCTTTGATGTAGCACGGAATCAATCGTTTCCTGTATGCGCTCGGCTCCATTGTATACACTGATGATAACAGAGACGATGGGGGGTTTACATGTGAGCACCATATGGG
>CAYHRP010000115.1:0-2332 GCA_964359145.1 uncultured Gammaproteobacteria bacterium
TGACCGTGGAAATGAGGAACTGTTTTTGCGCTCGTCATTGCGAGCGTGTTTCCAGTCATTGCGACCGCCTTCTTCCGTCATTGCGAGCGCCACTTTTCGTCATTGCGAACGAAGTGAAGCAATCTAATATCCCTTTTTAAAAAAATCTTCACCCCACAGGAAGCCCGTGAGGTGACGAAAAATCAAGAATTGTGGTGGTACGGATTGGTTGACGTACAGCCCGAGAACTGAAGCTCGGGCGGCTTGCCGCGGTGCTCCTGCGCGCACCAGAGCAGATATTCCTGCCCATTGAACCCATCCGTGCACGCACGCACGTGGAAGTCTGGCGAAGCCCGCCTTGCGCCACGCGTAGCTTCCGAACACCGCGTGCCGGCCATCTCGTCCAAAGGTCCGCGGTAGTACCGTGTGCGGTTCGTGAGAACCACGGCCTCAACGGGCGCCACGCGATGCGCAATCTCTCGCGTGTCCCGCCTGTTTGCACGCAGTTGCGCGTGCGTGTCCTCCCGCAGGGTTGCGACTTCCAGTTGCAGAACTCCAAGCTGTGTCTGGATGTCGTCGATCTGTACCGGGAAATCGAACGCTTCGTACGACTGGCGGAACGCGGTGTTCCGTCCAGACTCGTCGAGCAATCCGGTGATCGCCCGCCCATGCGTGGCGATTTCTTCCCGAGCGCCGGCGACTTCCAGCACCGACATACGGGCTTCATCAAGGAGCTCGTGCATGGTGTCGCGTTCATCCGCGCGCACTGTTGCGCCGCGCACATGCTCCACACACAAGTAGGCGACGGCGCAGAAGAGGATGAATACAGCGGCAAGCGTGACGAGCTTGAACGAGCGCAGATACCTCGCCACGCTCGAGGCGGCACGCTGACTGGTGTCGCCCAAGGCAACGATGGCGGCTCCAACGGTCTCTGTGACGTTGGACTTTACCGAGCGCGCCAATTGCTCCATTTGCGCGCCAACACGCCCTTCCACCCCCTTCACATGGAGACCCATTTCTCGACTCACGAGCGACAAAACGGCCGCACGCGTGACAGGGTCGTTGTTCAGGAGCCACAGCAACTGTCTTGTGGTCAGCCCTGGACCAGCTTGAGCTCCGGGGTTTGTCAAAGGCTGTCGGGCTCTGGAGCCCGAATCTCCAACAGAACTGCTGCTTGCGTCAGAAGAAGCTTCCATTGTCCTAGGGCGACATTAGCACGGTTTTCTTGGACGGTCAACGCAAAGAACGGCCATTAAGCCGTTCTTTTGTTGGCATTACTTTGTCGCATCCACGACGTTCTTGAACACTGCCGGTTTGTGCTCGGCCAAGTGCGCGAGCGATTTGCGGTCGAGGCGAATTTCTTTTTTCGCAAGGGCGTTGATGAGCTGGCTGTATGTCGTTCCAAGTTCGCGCGCCACGGCGTTGATTTTGACATTCCAGAGGCGGCGGAACGAGCGCTTCTTGGCGCGGCGGTCGCGGAAGGCGTAGGCGCCGGCTTTGAGTATTGCCGTTTTGGCGAGCTTGATTTTTGATTTACGGCCCCATTTGTATCCCTTCGTCCGCTCAAGGAGACTGCGGCGACGCTTGGTATGTTGGGTGCCGCGTGTAACTCGTGGCATAGGTTTGCTATTAGCTATTGGCCGTTGGCTTTTGGCCGATGGTACGGTCTAGACATTCTTATAAGGGAGGGCAATTTGAAGCACTTTGCGATGGACTTCTGATACTTTTACATCGCGGCGCTTTCGGCGCGTCTGATTCCCCGTGTTGCGCGCATTAAAATGATCCTGACCCTCGCGTCGTTTGAGCAGTTTACCGGTTTTGGTGACGCGGAAGCGTTTTGCGATAGATTTATTCGTTTTCAGTTTCATATCGTCAAGCGGTATTTGTTGCCGCATCCTACTTCATTCCAAAGAGGATTGTCAAGCGGTTGCCAACAAGCGCCGGCGGCTGTTCGATATTGAGCTCAAGACCGTGCACTTCTTTCAAAATTTGGACGAATTTCTCTAGACGTTCTTTGCCGAGATCGGCAAACGCCTTTTCACGGCCGCGAAGGACAATCTCGCCCTTCACTTTGTCGCCGCGTTTTAGAAAATCGAGCGCTTGTTTTGCGCGAACGTCCATGTCGTGCTGTCCGATGCGTACGGACAGGCGTACGGCCTTCACCTCGGTTTGTCGCGACTTGGCTTTGTTTTTGCGCGCTTCTTTCTCTTTTTGATAACGGAATTGGCCGTAATCCATGAGCCGTGCAACGGGCGGATTGGCTTGAGGTGATACCAATACAATATCTATCTCGCGTTCCGTGGCGGCGGCGAGCGCTTCAGCTCGGCGCAAGACGCCCAAATCTTCGCCGGTT
>CAYHRP010000116.1:0-2320 GCA_964359145.1 uncultured Gammaproteobacteria bacterium
AAAACAGTGAGTCCCAAGATGCCAAACAGTCCTATCAAGATGCGTGCGCGCATAGAGTCATGTCTATAGAGACGTTACCTCAATCGAATAGACCCGAGCGTGCCGTTGATGGCGTGCTGATAAAACAGCGTCGCTCCGTCAGTGCTCACACTTAAGTTTTTCATCGGGATATCCGTTTCCGGCACGGCGATGAGCGAAATTGAGCCCGTCTTCGTATCGATGCGATACAGCGAATCGGGTTTTCCAAATGCCAGTTGCCTTTGCAAACCGCTCCCGGGCGGCAAACTTTGCGGCACGGCGCAGTATGCCGTCGAGTCGCTCGCGTACGTGCACTTATCCGCCCACGTGTTCAAAGGAAGACTGCGGCGATTCTGTCCGAGCCTGTCACCCTCGCCGTCCACGAGCCACACCTGCGGCAAATAATTGCTCGATGGCCCAGCGGCGCTGTACAAAATTTGTGTTCCTTTCTCTGACCACGTGGCGTTGAATCCAAAACCTTCAACGACGATGCCGGGAAAATTTTCATCGTTTTTCCCAATCGGAATAATCTGATTGCGTCCAAAGCCGCTCAAAGGAACGCCCGTGTCGGAAAACGCGACGACCGTATCGTTTGGTGACCAGTTCACTTGCACTTTATCTTGATTGTTGCCGAGCGCCGCGATAGTGGACGCGCCAGAGCCGTCGGGATTGGAAATCACGAGCCAACGGTTGCTCGGATCCACGCCGATGCTCTTGGAGATAATCTGCTGACCGTGCGGCGCAAAATCAAAGTCCTCCCAATGCTGTGGCAAAGGGACAACCTCTTTGGTGAGAAAGTTTATGGACACGTTCGCGCCATCTGGAAATTCGGCGATGGCGACGTTGGCGTCCGGACTCCAGGTGACGGTGTCGACATTTGCGAAGCGCTCATCGTGCAACCGGCGTATCGTGCCGTCGCGGTCGCTCGTATAAAAGCGCCCATCGCTCGGGTCGTAGTAGTTGATGGAAGAACCGTCTGCGGCGAGCTGTGGATCTTTGACGGGCGTGAGTGTCACGGGAGCCACCGCCGTGATGCCGCCGGCCGCGACTTCGGACACGGGCAAGGCCGGTCGCTCTTCAACGAGCGTCTCGAATAGGCGATCGGTGCTCGCGGGGGATTCCGGCAGGATGCCTATTTCCTCGGCAGGTTCAGAAATCGGCGGGGAAATCTCTTTTGGAGCGCGTGCGCGGAAAAATGTCGCGTACATAAGGTAGCCGACAAGAATTACAAACGCCAAAAGTCCGATGCCAATGAGAATTTTTTTTGTGCGTTCGGTCATAGATTAAAATCCGGCGAGTGAAAGGAGAAGTTCACGCATATCGGCATCAAATATAAATCCGATGCCAATCGCGGCGACAATGTACGGGAAGAATGTGATGATGAAATTGATGAGCAATCCAACGGCGATGCCACTGTCGATGATGCCCGCCGCCATGAGTCCGGTCCAAGGAGTAAAAGTGAACGGGCGCATTTTTTTTGCATTTGGGAGCATTTCAAAGACGTTTTTTGCCGTGAAGCGAAAGAAGCCGAAACGTGACTTGCGTATTCCCGGCGCGCAGGCAAGCACGCGCGCGTGCAAAAGGAAGGCGGCAAACAGTGTCCCCAATGGGAAGGCGAAGATGCTCGAAAGGAATGTTTGATCAAGGCGACTGCGGAAGATGTCCCCAAGTTTACGCAATTCATCGATCATGGCGTTGAACCCTTTGTACGCTTCTTTTGCGGCACCGAGTTTTGCTCGTGCTTCTGCGATTTTGCCGCCGCGCGATTCGCCTCTCGCTTCTGCGGATTGTTCGCGCGCTTGCCGTTCCTGCGAAGCCGCCGACGGCGCCATACGCTCGCCGCGATCGTTCTGCGTCGGCGCGCTTGCCGCTTCGGGAACACCGCTAACTTGCCCTCGTCGGCTCTGCGCGCGTGCGGTTGCAAGCTCGGCGGCGCGGGTCTTTTCCTCATCACTCGCCGATTTGCCCTCTGGCGCCTTTCCGTCGGGTGCGTCTTTGGACGCGTCTTTCTTGTCACCGTCTTCCTTCTTACCCTCTCCTTCCTCATCTTTCTTTTTTTCGTCTTTCTCCTTTTTCTCGTCCTCTCCTTTTCCTTTCTCTCCGTCTTTCTCTTTGTTATCTTCTCCTTTGTCACTCTCACCTTTTTCTCCTCCTTCATTGCCATCATCTGCTGCCTCATTTGTACCGCTGTTTCTCTCCTCTGTGGCTTCCGTATCACTCCCCTCATCGTTCGCGGAATTATCAAAAGATTCTCTGTCATCATCCGTCACATTATTCTCGTCGCCCTCCTCCTCGTACTCCA
>CAYHRP010000117.1:0-2282 GCA_964359145.1 uncultured Gammaproteobacteria bacterium
CAGACAGCGCACAATAAAAAAACAGGCACCTCACGGGCTTGTTTGGTTTGCGCCGGCATGACTCTATAGATGTCATTGCGAGGAGCGAAGCGACGAAGCAATCTCATGCTAGCGTTGGATTGCTTCGCTGCGCTCGCAATGACAATTTTCTACACTCTCAACCTACAACCTGTCACTGACTTTACGATGTTCCTGTCGCCACTTGGCAATCGCACCATGATCGCCCGAGAGCAGTACGCGCGGAACCTCCCAACCGTTGTACACACGCGGTTGCGTGTACTGCGGATATTCGAGTTGCCCCGGCGCGTCGTGCGATTCATCTTGCAACGTTTCGTCGTTGCCGAGAACACCCGGCACGTTGCGTACAATAGCATCTGCCATCACGAGCGCCGGCAACTCCCCGCCCGTGAGCACGTACTCACCAATCGAAAATGTTTCGTCGGCAATGTATTCCTCCACGCGCTCGTCCACTCCCTCGTAGCGTCCGCAAATGAAGATCATGTGCTCGTACTGTGCCGCCAAGCGCCGCGCATCCTCTTGTGTGAACAGCTTTCCGGACGCACTCGTCAAAATCACATGCGTTTTTTTGTTGCGCAGAGCCTCCACGGCCTTATGAATCGGTGCGACTTTCATCACCATTCCGGCGCCGCCACCAAACGGCGCGTCGTCGGTGACCTTGTGCTTGTCCTCCGCAAAATCGCGCAACGGCACTGCGCGCAGTTCAACACCCACGGCCGATGCGCGTCCCAAAATTGACGCCTCCAAATACGGCGCCACGGCCTCCGGAATAATAGTGAGGATATCAATATGCATATTTTTCAATGAAACCGTTTTATGACGATCGTCATAAAAGTGTATCAGGGGCCTCTGCAAAAGTCCCGTGCGAAGTCCAAAATGTAAGAGATTTGTTCCACACTCTTGAATGGTTTTGAGGCGATATGGTGATATCGGTGATAAAACCATTCGAGAGTGTGGGGCAAATTTATTCATTTTGGAGCCGTGCGGGACTTTTTCAGAGGTCCCTATGAACAATTGGCGCGTTGACAAGCGCTCCCGCCCTCGCTATCATTGGCACACGACTGGACTCCCAGAGCACAAGCTCCCAGTCATTTACAAGTCACCCGTCTGATATGGAACAGGATCAGCAGTTTGTTGAAGAGGTCATTCGAGCCATCGTAAATCATCCGGACAAGGTTCGCACCGAGCGCACCGTGGACGAGCGAGGTGTTCTTATCACACTGCACGTTGACCCGGAAGACATGGGTTACGTCATCGGACGCAGTGGACAGACGGCGCGTGCCGTGCGCACGCTCCTCAAAATTGTCGGCGCTAAAAACAACGCGCGCGTCACGCTCAAAATCATCGAGCCGGAAGGATCTACGCATCCGGCCGCCATGCGCAACCGAGAGCGCGATGCCAACGAGTCGGTTGACACATCCGCCGTCGACGATCTCTCAATATAATAGTCAAACCAAAAATAGGGCCATCGCCCTGTTTTTGTTTTTCGGCCCCCTTGCGCGAACAACGCACCGATTCAGATTGACAGCGACACTTCCTCGTGATAAATCGTCAAAGGAATATACACGATGCAACCAATCGAATTCCACGTTGAGTACATCCCTGTGTGTGTTGAGATGCATGATGGTGGCGGCTCACTTCGCGTGGCACTGCAGGAGACCGATTCGGAGCAGACGGTGAGATGCCCATACCGCGAAATCGGTGTGGCCGACGGCAAAGCACTCGCGCGCGTTTTGGCAAAGTTCGGGTTCGAAAGCTTGACTGCCTGTGTGGCGCCTCTGCGCGCTACCGAGCGGAACGGGGAAATCGTGCACTCATTCGTGCATGTGGTCCCCCTAGTCCGAAGGAATGGCAGTATCCTCACCATGCCAGAGCTCGATGGGCTCGTGTGGCGTACTCCAGGCACGCTGTCTGTAACGAGGCAAGCGAGCGTAAAAAACTTCCTTTGGCGAGAGCTGTACCTGAACTGCAGATTGGCATGTCGATTTCTGCCCAGTGAATGGACAGCAAGAGAGTTCCGTCTCGTGTATGAGACCCTTGATCGCTCCGTGCGAGACGCATCGAACACTCGCAAGATGGTTGAGCGCATGGTGCGAGACGGGTGCGCGAGCCGCACCGGTCGCACGGTTGCCACATTGACGCGGCCGGCTCCCACATACGTGGCGCCATGGCCAGATGAATGGAACTTCTACGGATCGCCGTGGAGGAAAATGGACTACTAGCTTTTCGGCTGATTAGAGCCAATGATCGCCCGCTATGCTCCC
>CAYHRP010000118.1:0-2270 GCA_964359145.1 uncultured Gammaproteobacteria bacterium
ATTCGCGTCATGAAGGCGGGCGCAAAACTGCAGGCAATCTCTCAAGCGATTGAGGATACTATTCGTCCGCACGGACTTGGGATTGTCACGAGCTATGTGGGGCATGGCGTCGGACACCAAGTGCATGAAGCGCCGCAAGTGCCGAATTTTGTGTCAGGGCAATTTCCAAATCCGACACTGAAAGTGGGGATGGTGTTGGCGCTGGAACCGATGGTGACGCTTGGCGGCGGTCTTGTGCAGACGGCCGACGACGGATGGTCTGCGGTGACCGTTGATGGGTCGCCTTCCGCGCATTACGAACAAACGATTGCGGTAACGGCTGAAGGCTACGATATTTTGACACCGTTTCCGGGTGACCGATCGTAGTCTCGTATCATTTTCTATGACTCGAATTCTCGGCATTGATTTTGGAACCAAGCGGCTTGGATTGGCATTTGGCGATTCGGCGACAAGTGTTGCGGCGCCTCTGGAGACCATTGAGCTTAATGGTGCCGATCCCGTGAAACTCGTTTGTGAGATTATAGAGCGTGACGGGTATGATTACGTTGTTGTCGGAGCGCCGATGGAAACAAATTCACGTGTGAGAGCAACTGTTTTAACATTCGCCACGCGTTTGGAGAAGATGTCCGGCGTACAAGTTTCGCTCGTCGATGAGCATCTCACCTCAAAAATGGCGGACATCATTGCAAAGGAACACGGCGGCCGCGAGCACGATGACGCACTCGCAGCCGCACTCATCGTAGAAGCATTTCTGAACAATGTGAACAATTTGAACGCTTGAACGTCCATGACCTCTATTCTCACGGCGGTTGTTCTTGGATGTCGCGACTACAAAGAACACGATCGTCTTTACGAACTCTATACGAAAGAGCGGGGAAAACTCACCGTTCTGGGTAAGGGCACGCGCAAGTTTCAGAGTAAACTGGCTCCGCACATGCAGCCGTTTGCCGAATTGACGTGCATGGTGGCGCATGGCAAGCTGTGGCTCAAGCTCGCGGGAGTGGAGCGGTATCGCAGCTTTGCATGCATCTCGCAGGATATAATTAGACTCGGTCTTGGTCTTGGGCTCAATGAGCTGTTGCGTGTAGGGGTTGGTCGTGCCGAAGCGGACTCATCACTGTACGCGTTTTTGATTGATGCCTATGCGTGGGTGAACGGCATTGATGAGATTTCTTTGGAGCGTGCGGCGTTCATCCATAGTGCGCTGACGCTCAAATGGCTTGTCCTCCTTGGTTTTGGTCCGCACTGTGAGGAATGTGTGATCTGTACAAAAGAACTGGATCGAGTCTTGCGTCCGCATATCTCCGTTGCGCACGGAGGGTTGGTGTGCACAAAATGTGTTCAGGGAGATCGTGCTCGATTTGCCGACGCGCACGCGGTAAGCCATGAGCTTATTTCAGCGCTTCGTTTTCTAGCCATGGCACCGTTTGATGTTCTTTTGACACGCAGTTTTGCGCCGCTTATCGACGACCTTGCCCTTATCCAAGATCAGTTTGTGACGTATCATTTGGAACGTGAATTGTGCACGACTTCCTTTATCCATACTTTGACGTATGACTTCTACCATCAATCAACTCCACAGCACGCTTAATAAAACCGTAGAGCTCACCGGATGGGTGGACAATGTGCGCTCATCGGGCAAGATTGCTTTTTTGCAATTTCGCGATGGCACGGGATACGTGCAGTGTGTGTTTTCAAAAGGAGATGTTGGTGAGGATATTTTTGAGACCGTCGTCGCATTGACGCTGGAGTCGGCCGTTCGTGTCATCGGAAAAGTTGTTGAAGATAAGCGCTCCCCATCGGGAGTGGAGGTGCAGGGTTCCGCGTGCGTTGTTCTTGCGCCGTCAGTGGATTACCCCATTTCGAACAAAGAACATGGCGTTGACTTTTTGATGGACCATCGTCATTTGTGGCTGCGCTCAAAGCGGCAATGGGCGGTGATGCGTGTGCGCGATACGATTGAGCGGGCAACGGCTGATTTTATGCATGAAAACGGGTTTTTGCGGATGGATTCGCCTATTTTGACACCAAACGCGTGTGAAGGAACGACGGAATTGTACGAGGTTGATCATTTTGGGCGGTCGGCGTTTTTGTCACAATCCGGACAACTCTACGCGGAGGCTGGCATATTCGCGCATCGCCGTGTATACGATTTTGGTCCTGTCTTTCGCGCGGAAAAAAGCAAGACGCGGCGACACTTAAACGAGTTTTGGATGATGGATGCCGAGATGGCTTTTTGCGATTTTGAACAGAGCATGCAGATTCAAGAA
>CAYHRP010000119.1:0-2259 GCA_964359145.1 uncultured Gammaproteobacteria bacterium
ATCATCTGCGGCACGCGAGGCGGCCGCACACCAACAAGTAGAGCGCTTGACGGAAGCAGAACAACGCGCGGCCATGGAAAAGGCACGGCGCAGTATGGAGCTTCCTGCTGTTGACGATGGTCTCGACGCGTGGAGTGGCGACGGGCGACAGCGTGAGTTTACATTCAAGGATCCTCGACAGCTCGAGCTGTTTGGATTGCCGGAGGGGGCGTCGGCCAGCGAAGTTGAGCCGGGCGTGGCGCGCGTGGAAGGCCAACACGACGGAAAAGACGTCACCATGGAACTGCCGGCCGATTTGATGGAGCGAGCACAACGGTCAGTGGCATTGTTTGATGTCGCCGAGGCGGCCGTCAAAACATACTTCAACGAAGGTGACCCAAGAGACATGGCGGCACGCCATGCTCTTGAAATGCTCGTGCGCTATGTTGCATCAAAAGAAGAAAATCCGAAGAAAGGAAAGGACTACGTCATGGAGGCGGCTATGAAAATGGGTCACATGGACAGCGTTTCCGAAATTCTTGGCTTCGCTCAAGATGTTGCCATAAAAGGATGGGTTGAGCACAACGTCCGTCCGGGAGAGACTGGAGAGTTGAATCAATCACTCCTTGAGCTTGGCTACGAACGAGAAGACGTGAATGATTTTGGCGACGAGATCGGCGGTGATATAGACGAGTTTCTCCAAGCCGAGGCACGACCCGCACGTTTGGCAGGACTCAAAAGATTGTTTGGCGCCGGCATGGAAATTGCCAAGCAACTCAAGTCTGAAAGCGTCGAACTCATTGCGTCCGCAGGAAAGAAAGCCTATCTCAAAGGCATGGAGGCAGCCGGTTCACTCGTGGCTCTCGTGGCGGATGCTGCGCTCGGCAAGCACATGGAAAAAAGTTTGCAGTTTGATTTGAATTTGGGTTTGTACGGAACGGAATCCAAAGAGTCAGACTTGGAAGCTATGGAAGCGGAACTATTGGCAGCCATCGAGGGCGAGGAGCCGAGCGCGCAAGAAATGGCAGAGATGGAGCTTGAGGCGGCCGAAATGGGACCAGAGCCTTCCGATGCTGAAATGGAGGAAATGAAGGCGACGCGTCGTCGTCTTGAAACCGAAGAGCCGAGAGCAACAAAAGATGAGGAGGTCGTCCGTGGTCGACCGGGGCTTGGAAGCCGCAGAACCAGTCAACCGGCTGGACTCGGCATTGACATTGGTGCGCGCTTTGATACATTCATGAAAGATATCGACAATCTTGACATCGTGAAAGGCCATCCGGAACTCATGGATCTTCTCAAAATGAAGCCAGATGACCGTTTGCAAGATCAGGCTATCGTGGAGAATACAGGTCTGTTTGGACGACTCGGAAGAAAGTATCGCGACGCAAAAAAGCGCGCGGCAGAGTTTGACCGATTGATGAGTGTGTACGAAAGCCAAACGGCCGTGGGACATGGCGGTCGCAGTCCTCTTGGCATACGAGAGATGCCAAGCGGCGAGATTCTGTCTGACTTTGGCGCAGGTGGCATGCCACAGGAGCGCCGCGGTCCGAACATCCGTGGGATGGAGTTTCCGGAAGCAACCGTCTCGCCCGAACGCGCGGCAGAATTCTACAAAGGCTTGCAAGAACTAAAAGCCTTCATCAGAAACGACGTGCAGGAACATCCACAATTCTATGGTAGTGATGTTGGAAAAGACCTCCTTGGCATTTTGGCGATGACCGGCCAAGAAGCCGTGAGCGCGCGCTCGAAAGGCGAAAAAACAAAGCTCGAGGAGCAAAAGAACGTCCTTGTCATTGCACAACGGCGACGTGAGATGGTTGAGAATCCGGAAAAATTTGCCGGCATCAAAGACAAGTTCGAAAAGATGCAATCGTATATCAACAATGAGCTCGATTTGCACCCCGACGGACCGTTTGCCGGAGAACTGGCTGAAGCGAATAATCTCCTTGATATCAGCGCCGATGAGTATCTCATTGCACAAGCGGACGAAAGAAAACAGGCGGATGTAAAAAATTTCAACCGCATTATTCAGAGAGTACAAAAGCACATGGCAGGCGCCATAGAAGTACCTGAAGCAGAAGGATTGGAAGCGGCAGAAGAGGAGCGAGAAGCCGCGTAGAATAAAATCCAAAACAAAACACGAGCCGCAAGGCTCGTGTTTTTGTGCGACAACTTGTCACTGTATAAAATCTAAAAACGCGGTCATCGCAAACGCCTCCTTCCGTCACGACGAACATCCATCCCGTCATTGCGAGCGTTTCCTTCTGTCCGTCATTGCGA
>CAYHRP010000120.1:0-2231 GCA_964359145.1 uncultured Gammaproteobacteria bacterium
AAAAAATAGCGCATGCCAATATACATTATCTCGCTTGGTGGTTCCCTCATCGTGCCAAACGGCACGATCGACGTCACATATCTCAAGCAGTTTGAACACTTTATTCGCCGTCGCCTCAAAGAAGGCGATCGTTTTGTGATTGTGACGGGCGGCGGAGGCGTCACGCGCGAATATCAAAAAGCGGCGCGCGCGTTGACCGCACTCACACGCGATGACTTGGATTGGCTCGGGATTCATGTAACGCGACTGAACGCTCATCTCCTTCGAACGATATTTCGCGATGTCGCGCGGCCAGTTCTCTGCAAAGATCCGACACGCATCACTCATTTCAAAAAATATCCGATGGTTATAGGCGCCGGATGGAAGCCCGGCTGGTCGACGGATTATGTTGCCGTGCGCATCGCTAAGCGGCTGAAGGCCGGCATGGTTGTGAATTTGTCAAACATTGACTATGTGTACGACAAGGATCCGCGCAAATTCAAGTCGGCCAAAAAAATTGAGGAGATTGATTGGCCGTCGTTTCGCGAAATCGTTGGAAGTGAATGGGATCCGGGACTCAACGCGCCGTTTGATCCGGTGGCGTCGCGCTTGGCGCATCACGCAAACATTCCCGTGATGATTTTGAATGGAAAGGATTTGGAGAATGTCGGTCGTGCGCTCGATGGGGAGTCATTTAGAGGGACACGCATCAAATAGGGGTCGTTCGGCGACAATAAAAAAACCGACGGCTTCCCGTCGGCTCTTTGTTGGCTGATGCGTTTATTTGAGTGTTACGGCTCCACCGGCATCCTCAATCTGCTTCTTCATGGTTTCGGCATCCGCCTTTGTGACACCGGCTTTGATGACTTTCGGTGCTCCATCGACCATATCCTTGGCTTCTTTGAGACCGAGTCCGGTAATTGTGCGGACTGCCTTGATGACATTGATCTTGCTTTCTCCGGCGGCGGAGAGCTCAACGTCAAACGACGTCTTCTCTTCTACCGCGGCGGCGACGCCCGGCATGACGCCCGCCATCATCATTGGTGCGGCCGCGCTGACACCGAACTTGTCCTCCAAAATCTTTACGAGCTCGGAGAGGTCGAGCACCGACATCTTCTCAATCTCTTCCACGAGCTTCTTGAATTTTTCCGGAACTTCTATGGCTTTGGTCTCTTCGACCGTCTTCTCTTCGTCTGACATAGGAAATAGTTAGGTGGTTATGAGTTTACGCTTTTTGTTCTTGAATGTGTTTGAGCACGGTGACAAGGCCGCGCATGTTGCCGGAAAGCACACGGACGAATCCGGAGACAGGCGCGTTCAAAGAGCCGACCAGTTTGGCGTACAGCTCTTCTTTGCTTGGCAGTTTTGAGAGGGCGACCATTCGCTCTTGACTCGTAAAGCGGCCTTCGAAGACGCCTCCGACAATCTGAATGGTGTCGTGCTGTTTTGCGAACTCGGCGACAAGACGCGCGGGAGCCACTTCGTCGTCGTGCCCGATGAGGGTCATCACGCTGTTTGGAAGACGAGTGACATCTACGTCGTCAAGACCGGCTTGTTTTGCGGCTATGGTGGTGAGCGTCTTTTTTGAGAGCATCACCGTGATGTGCTGCGCACGCGCTTTGGCGCGCAAAACATCCAAATCGGCGACGCCAATGGCGCTCTGCTCTGCAAACACAACGGACTTGGCTGTTTTGAGAAGGTCTGTCAAACGCGCGACGATATCCTTCTTTTGTGTTCGTGATTTTGACATAACGTATTATTATAGACATCACCCCATGAAACAAGACTCCATCATGCATGAAAAGAGCGATCTCCTTGCTCTTCGGTGCAAAAAATCCTCAATGTACCGACTGGTACATCTGCGGTTTTTTGCCCCTGCAGAGCGGCGGATATCATCTCTTTTCATGCAAGCTGAAGCCTGTTTCATAGGGTGATGTCTATTATGGAGAACGGCTCATTCGCTGTCCTCATGGAAACTCGACCTTTCAATGTTCGCAAACAAAAACTGTCTGCGGACACAGACAGGAAACGGAAGCCGGATAGCTTCTCTGTCACCTCGACGGGGTTTATGGCCATGTAAGGCCACCCGTTGTCTGTGGTGAACTATAGATGTCACCCTATGAAACGGGATTTAGCATTTTTGAACATGAGCAAAATCTGCCGCTCTGGAGCATCAAAAAACCGCAGATGTACCGGCCGGTACATTGAGGATTTTTTGATGTGAAGAGCAAAGAGTTTGCCATGTTCATGAA
>CAYHRP010000121.1:0-2194 GCA_964359145.1 uncultured Gammaproteobacteria bacterium
GGCGCGTTTTCCAAACGCGTGGGCGCTGCCGGATGTGTTTGTGATTGACGGAGGCAAGGCGCAAGTGAATGTCGTGCGACACGTATTGAGCGCGGCAGGGATTGAATCGCCGGTCATTGGTTTGGCGAAGGGACGCGACAGGAAGCGCGACGAGCTTGTGTTTGATGCGTCGGATACAGAGGCCGCGCGTATCGCGCATACGCACAAAGAAACATTTCAGCGCGCGCGAGACGAAGCGCATCGCTTTGCCGTGGCGTATCATCGCAAGCGCCGCGCGATGCGGTAAAGCTGGCGTATGGTTTATCGGTCATTGCGAGCGAAGCGAAGCAATCTCATGCGAGCAATAGATTGCTTCATTGTGTAACTCCTCGCAATGACATCTCTTCATTCAACGGTGTGTCAGATGGTTTCCCACTTCATCCTTTTCACTTCGTTTTTAGGATTTCAAGGACAGGTCGGACCTCGAAGAACTAGTCGCTTGCGCTCGCAATAACTTGATGGAGATGCTAGTAATAATCAACACTGATTTTTTTTGCAGTCGTAGGTTATCCCCACCAACTGTGTATAAGTAGGCCTTTTTTAGCAATTCGGCGCGTTGACGGGTGGATACAGTGTGGGTAGAATAGGTTGCGAAGGGTACAGAGTGGTAAGGAGTGGGGATCGTGCTGTGCGTGGCACATCCCCGCCGGTTTCCTCTTGCCCCATTTTTTATACCTCGGGCAATCGCATCGCGGGAAACATCGTACGAAACCTCTTGCGGCTTGTCCGCCTCCTGTGAAAACCTCAATGGCTTACCCCATGTTTCTTGGCGAGTACAAACATAGTCTCGACGACAAAGGACGCCTCGCGATCCCGACGAAGTTTCGCTCTGCGCTCAAAACGGGCGCGGTCGTTACGCGTGGTCTCGATGGTTCGCTTGTCCTCTATGGCGTCAAAGAATGGCGCATTCTCGCTGAAAAACTGGCGGCTTTGCCAATATCAAAACAAACCTCTCGGGCTTTTGCGCGCCTCATGCTTGCCGGCGCGATGGACGTCCTCTTGGACAAACAAGGACGCGTCACCATTCCCGAATACTTGCGCGTGTATGCAAAGATGCACAAGAACGTGGTCGTCGCGGGCCTCTACAATCGTCTCGAACTTTGGGACGAGGATGGATGGAAGCGCTACCAACAGAAAAACGAATCCGAGGGAGCTGATATTGCCGAGCAGCTAGGGGAACTTGGCATCTGATGATGCATATGGATCATCTTCACGCTCCCGTCCTCTTGGAGGAGGTGCAGCACTGGATGCAACTGAAGCCGGGCGGCGTTTATGTAGACGGTACGCTGGGGCACGGGGGACATGCGCGCATGCTACTTGAAGGCAGTGAGCCGGATGGAGTCGTTATCGGGATTGAACGCGATCAGCGAAATCTTGAGACGGCTCGGGAGCGGCTTGCAGACTTTGGAGCGCGTGCGAAATTTGTGCACGGTGATTATCGCGATTTGCTCAAGATATTGAATGGACGTCGCGTTGACGGTATCTTGCTCGATTTAGGATTCAGCAGTGCGCACGTGGACGACCCATCGCGCGGATTCAGCTTTCAAGCGGACGGTCCGTTGGATATGCGTTATGACACGTTAGGCGGCATTACGGCGGCGGACATTGTGAACGGATGGCCGGAGGCGGAGCTTGCGAATCTTTTTCTGATGTATGGAGAGGAGATGGCGGCCTCGAGCATTGCGCGAGCAATTGTGGAGCGTCGCAGGCGCGGACGGTTTACCACAACGACGGATTTGGCGAATGTCATACAGGATGTTGTGCCGCGCCATGGACGATTGCATCCGGCAACGCGCGTGTTTCAAGCGTTGCGCATTGCGGTGAATGATGAGCTCGGCGCTTTACGAGCGGCGCTTCCACAAACGGAACAGGCACTCAAGCCCGATGGACGATTGCTTATCATTACATTCCACTCGCTTGAGGACAGGATCGTCAAACGATTCTTTCAATCGTCGGCAATTCTGAAGGCGGAAACAAAAAAGCCCGTCGTCGCGACGCTTTCCGAGCGTACCCAAAATCCGCGCGCTCGAAGCGCAAAACTGCGCGTTGCGCGCAAGTTGTAGATTCAAAAATAGAAGAACTTGGCGCCAAAATAAAACGTATGACCGATCTTTCACATAAACCAAAAACAAACATATTCGTAACACTCGCAAAA
>CAYHRP010000122.1:0-2186 GCA_964359145.1 uncultured Gammaproteobacteria bacterium
GCGCTTGCCTTCAGGAACCATCGTTTTGGATGCGGAAAGCGGCACGCTCTGGCTCATGGCGCGAGGACAGAGACGACTTATCCCCAACAATGCCGTGTTGACAAGTTACTTTTCATCTGTTCCTGTCGTTTCTATAGAATCCTCGGCCCTTTCGAGTTATCCGGAGGGAACGCCGTTGGCGTTTCCAAATTACTCATTGGTGCGCGTTGAAAACGGCGACGTCTATCTAATTGTGGACCAAGAAGTGCGTCGCTTTCAATCGCTCGATGATCTGCCGCGCTTTGGTTATGTCCCAGATGAGATTATGGATGGAACATTGGAACTCCTTCAAGAATATCACGTGGGTAAGACCATCACCTACGAAACGGCGTCTCCTCAAGGATTTATCGGCGAAGAATCGGTGACCGGCGCACGCTATTACATTGACGAGGGTGTACGCCACATCATTTTATCTGATGCCCTTTTCCGCACGCGTTTTCCGGGATGGCGCACGCGAACCATAACACAGGATGATCTCTCCGCCCTTGTTGAAGGCAGTCCCGTGCAATTCCAAGATGGTGCGCTCGTCAAAACGCCCACGAGTCCAACCGTTTACATGATTTCGGACACAAAGCGCCGTCCCATCATTGATGAACAAACGTTTTTGGGACTTGGATTCACCTGGGATGCTATTATTGAAACGTCGCCGGGCAGTATTGAACTGCATCCACCGGGCGATTTGATTACGTATTAGTTTATGCTTTCTATCGCAGGCCTTCTGCCTCACCCTCCCTTTGCCATTCAAGGATTCAATCCATCCTTGGATCGTGCGTATGCTAGTTTACATGAAGCGTACGCGCGCATCGGGGAACATATGCAATCGCGCATGATTGAAACGATTGTATTTGTCTCAAGCCACGGTGAAGGATATGCTCGCGCATTTGCCTTTGCACAGCACGAGCCGGCCCATACGAGTTTGCGGGAGTACGGGACTATGGAGTATGAGTATCGTTGGCGTATGGATACGCGTCTCATTGATGCCGCACAACGCGCGTTTCGAAAAGCGGATGTCCTCACGACGCTCACGACAAACGAATATTTAGATACGGCAAGCGGCGTTGCGCTTAGCGCCTTGCGTCCTTGGGTCGAAACTATGCGCGTGGCCACACTCACACTTCCCTCCGATGCCATCTCGTTGAAACGTCCGGCCGCTCTGTTGCGTGATGTTATTGAACTTCAGCCGTCACGTATCGCCATTCTCGCTATTGCCGATCTTTCTCATCGGCTTGCATCAAAGTCTCCGCAAGGTCTCCATCCGGACGCACAGGCGCTTGACGAGCGCATTCGGCACGCGCTCATCGATCAAAACTTGAGTGCCTTGCGCGCTATCTCACAAGAGGAGCGTCAAGAACTTGGCGCAGAAGAAATCCCGCTTGTGGAGTTTCTGTTGTATGTTTTGAGCGATGCGCGCCCTCATTTTCAGGAATGGGCATACAGTCATCCTCATGGCATCGGTCACTCGGTCATGATCGCCGACCTCCATGTATAGGCAAAATGCACTATGATCGCTTCCGTGGCCGTTTTGCGCCGTTTTCCGCGCACGAAAGGAGTGTTTGACTATGACGTACCGGAGAATCTCGCCGTGCAGGCGGGATCTTTTGTGCGCGTCCCTTTCGGAAAACAACGATACGATGGAGTTATTTTGTCTTTGAGTACAACGACAACGCTTGCGCATCTCAAGTCCATTGAACGAGTCTATGGCGATCCGCCGCTTTCACAGACAGATATCGCGTTTTATCTGGCGCTTTCACAGCGGACGTATCAGTCTATCGCGAGCGTGCTCTTTGCTTCTTTTCCGAAACGACCTTTGCGCAAGACGCAAACCATCTCGCCTACGATTGAGCCCTTGGAAATGCGCATACGCGCGTCAATGGTTTCGGACGTTCGGCGCGGCGTTGACGCGCTACGCCATGCAGCATTTTTGCAAATCGCGGTTCCATCAGATGCATGCGCCGAAGCTGTTGTCATGACCGCTTTGCGAAATACTAAACGTGGAACGCGTGTTCTCTGTCCAAATTTTGCCGCGCTTCTACGCATGCATCGCGCCCTTTCCTCAACACATCGCGTGACGCTCTTTCACGGAGATAAATCAAAGAATGATCAGTGGTCCTCTTTTTGTGAGGCACGCGACGGCACGCATGACGTCC
>CAYHRP010000123.1:0-2161 GCA_964359145.1 uncultured Gammaproteobacteria bacterium
TCGTCCAAATCCTCGGTTTCTCCTAGAACTGCGCTCAAACGCGTAAGTCCTAATATGGTGTGACATCTATAGTAACGTTCCGCGATGAGGGGCAGACCTTCATCGGGGCACATTACAATGCGACAAAACGCAATCGTAATATTTCAGGGCGTCGAAGCGACGTCCCCCTTTGGCGCTTGGATGGAAATCCTCCGGCGCCGGCTGGGGGATGATGTAGAGACGCTCGAGGGAACCTTTACACGGTTTCCTCTCGTGCCGATTGTGATAGACGGCCTGCTCTTGATTGTGCGCGCGGTGTCCGCGCGCTGTGAGCTGTCACTTTCGAGCGCGGATCAGGTGCGGCTCGAGGTTATGCCGTACGTCAACCGGCTTGTGAACACGGGACTGGTACTTGCGTATCCGTCCATGGAAGAGGCGGTTGATGCGTTTGAGCATACCGTCGTACAGCCCATACTCCACGGAAATACGGAGTGGGCAAAGCTCGCCGCCAAGTACTTTGCGGCGCTCGTGAAGAGGGCGCGCGAAGAGGGCGAACGCTTGGCGTGTTTTGAGCGCGACATGGAGGAGCTTGAGCGCTCTACGGCGCGTTTTGCCGGCGCAAAACTGCTCGACGACGAGTGCATGCACCTGCTCGTGCAGGACGCGGAATGGCTTGCTTGGCATGGCATGGGAATGCATCGCGCAGGCGATGGGTTCCTTGGCGCGTCCGAGGAGTATGTGGCGGCGTGTGTGCAGAAGGCGCTCTTTGCACTGCACGACCTTGAGCGGCGCGCGCAGGCGCTCTTGGCGCTGCCGTTTGACTTGCGGCCGTTACGGCGCGAGATCAAATCGATCGAGCGTGGCTCAAGTGTGCCATCCATTGAGCAACATTGGGTAGAAACCCAACTGTGGCTCGTGCTTTTGGAAGCGCCACCATCGGCGCAGATCATCTCGTACGCAGAGCTCTTGGAGGCTATGCCTCTGCGAAGCGGCGTCAGTGATGATGAGCTTGTCGAGCGCTTTTTTGCGCGCATGGAAGCGCGCGGCGCGCGGCTCGCACAGCCGCATCGAGACGTGCTTGAGCGTCGGTTGCGACAGCGGGTCATTCCGACGTTGCGAGCGCGGCCGGACACGGTCTCGGTCAAGGTGGCGCAAGAGATCTTCCTGAATGTGTCGATAGATGACCTCGTGCGAACGCATGAGAGCGCCCTTTTGGCGCTGCAAGGAGATGCGACGAGCATCCTTGATCTCTTGGATCAGCTCGCTGTGCGTCAATTGAAGGAAGGCTTGGAGGAGAGTGACTTGCGCGCGGAGCTGCTCAACCGTGTTGACTGGAGGCTCGTTTCTGCCGCGCAGATTCAGCGGCTCATTGTTCGCAAGACGATGAGTGAGGAGTATCTCGTCTCGAACTGGGCATGGATGAACGTTCAGGACGTGCGCCGTGTGGTGCGCTGGATGATCCAGACCGAGCGTTTGTCATTGCAAGCGGCAACCGTATTCGCGTACGATCAGATCCTAGAGGTGGATCTGCGTTTCTATATCGAGCATACGAACATCACGCCGATTGCGGCGCGCGCGGATTTGTTCCGCGGGGTGTTGTACGGCTTTGAGACGGGCGACAGCGACGTGAGTAGTCTGTCGCACGGCAAGCTTGTAGACCTCGCGGTGTCGGTTCCGGAAGCGGAACTGCGAGCGCTTGTGGAGGAGGAAAACGACCGCGAACGATGGATTGCGTTCGTGGATAACCTCATCACGAGCGCCGACGTGAAAGCGCATGGCAAGGACGCCGCTTTGCGCGACGCGCTCGGTGTTGAGGCTTTTGCACGGCTTGTGCTCGCCGAAGAGTTGCGTATGCGCTACACGCGCTACACGGTCAAGCGCGGCGAGGACGACTTTGGCGTCTACGAGCCGCCGTGGGGCATGTGGAAGGATTACGACCTTCTCTCAAAGCCCGCCGAGCTATTCGGCTCGGAGCGTGCGGCCGATGAGGCGTACGAGACGCTTTCGGAAAGCGACGCCTTGCACTGGTACGTCCAGTGCCCAAGCGTTGGCGACGCCTTTGGCGGCAAATATTGGGTGGCACGCGAAAAGTACTATCGCCGATTTCGCGGCCGCAAAAAGCGTCCTGTCGTTGATACCTCTGATTGATCCGGCCCCTGGGGAACTCCTCTCGGGCCGGTTT
>CAYHRP010000124.1:0-2040 GCA_964359145.1 uncultured Gammaproteobacteria bacterium
AATATCGTACAAACACTCCATCTCCCCGCACTCCAATCACTGCCGGAGGTGAGTGTGCCGTGGCTTGTTGATCACGACAAACAGGCACTCGCCCTGATGGGAAAACACTTCCCGCACGCGAGACAGAGCAACGCAATGGAAGCTATGCAAGCTCTAGATGGCGTCCTCATTGCCACACCACCGGGAATGCATGCACAGCATATTCGCTTTGCCCTTGAACGCGGGTGGCACGTCCTGGTTGAAAAACCACTCACCACAAACACAAAGGATGCCGAGGAGCTTATTCGTCTAGCTGAAGAGAAAAAACTGACGCTCTGCGTTAATACCAATCGGCGCTTTTTTCCAGCGGCAACAGCGCTCACGCACTATATACAAAGTGGTCGCCTCGGAACTATTACACGCATTGAAATTGTTGATGGACAACACGCCACGGGAGGGGCGACAAGTATACAATCGTTTCATGCAACGAGCACTGCCGCTGGAGGCGGCGTGCTTATTGACACAGGTAGTCACATGATTGACTATGCCCTTTCACTCCTACAGGAACCCAAGCACACACGCATCGACTATGCCGATGATGGAGAGACCGGCATTGAAGCAGAATGCCGATTCGATATTGATTGCTCAACCACACAAGGCGCTGTCCGCCTCCACGGATTTCTCTCTCGTATTGCCGCCGCGCCACAGACCGTCACCGTGCAGGGAACGCGCGGCACAGTGCAAGCGACGTTTCCGGATAACGATCTTAAAATATGGAACGCAGGCAAAGCGCACCTCCCACCACTCACCTACAAAACGCCCCTCTGCGTTGGGAGTCCTTTTATCTCGTCGTTTCGAACATCGATCCAAACATTCATTCACGACGCAACCGTCGCGCCACACACTGCACCGCACGCTGCGCGCCACGTGCTGAAAAGTCTCTCACTCATGACGGCGTGTTACGCAACGCGTACGCCACTTACAAATCCGTGGGGTACGCACGTCACAATACCAAAAAACAATAATACCGGCGGGAAAAAAATAGTGGCAATCATCGGTGCGGGCGGCTTTCTCGGCTCACGGCTCTTTGAACGGCTCCACCAGAGCCATGATTACATCCCGCGTGCCATTACCCACTCGTCAATAGGAAGTTTTGGCATACTCCGGTATACGAATGATGTGCTCGTGGGTGACGCCGCCGACCCGGCATTTTTACATCGCGCGCTTGATGGCGTTGATGCGGTCGTCAACTGCGCCATCAACATGCGTGGAACACGGCATTTCGCCATACGGCAAACGCGAGCAATCGCCGCCGCAGCTGCACAGGTAGCTGCACACAAACAAATCCGCCGCTACGTGCATATCAGCACAATAGCCGTCCACGGAATGTTTCTCGGACGTACAGAAGATGTCCTACGGCTTGATCCACAGCGCACAACTTATGCGATAGCAAAACATACATCGGAACAGGACGTTTTGCGCGTTGCGCGTGCAAAAAAATTAAGTGTCATTATTCTTCGCATGGGGCATATTTATGGACCCTATTCGACAGGATGGTCTCTTGGACAGCAAGCACTTGTCCGGACAGATGAGCTCACGCGTGTTGAGGAATGGCGTAACCCATCAAACACCGTCTTCGTTGATAATGCGATTGACGCTATCGAGAGTGCTCTTGTTGCGCCAACATCTCCCGACGAACCACTCTACGTTACTGACGTACCAAACCAGAACTGGCAAACGTTTTACGCACCGCTCTTTGCGCTCGAGGGCAAAAAGATTACCGATGTGCCGAATGTATCCTTTGAGACGTTCGCGACACTCCTACGCACAGCAGATCGAGGAAATGCGGCACAAACGATGCTCTTTTTTAGGGAGTTCTTCTCTCCGCTGATAACAAAAAGTCACTTGCAGTCACTCAAGGAGCGACGTGATCTCCAAAAATTCTTCCGGATCGTTGAAACACTCGTTCCAGATCGGCTCTTCGCTGAAATTAAACGGGGTGCAAAAACCACCCCAGTACCCACCGATGCACAGCGTGTGCTTTCTCGACTCCACGGACTC
>CAYHRP010000125.1:0-1955 GCA_964359145.1 uncultured Gammaproteobacteria bacterium
GCGCCGCTTGAACCGCCACGTCAGCCAGTTGTTCTTCGCGCAGACGCAGTTGCTTGGCAAGCGACGCACGCGAGGCAAAGGAAATCTCTCCTTGACGATTGACGGCATCCGAGATCACGAGAAGCGGGAAAGAAGCATACCCTAATGCCGATGATGTAAGGTTTTTTACGAACGTGGTTTGCAAAACGAGTCCAATGAGCAGAACGACAAACCCTATCATGCTCCAGCGAAAAATCCACCCCAAGCGTTGATCTTGGCGCCACATATCTTACAAGCGTAGAAGAAAAGAGGGCGGATCTTCTGTCGCCGATGGAAGCGCCAATTGCTCAAGGAGCGAGGTTTTTTCAAGAAGAGCGCCACATCCTCGAACGACACACGTCATCGGATCGTCGGCAATACGCACTGGAATCTGAATGTCCTTCGCAATCGCTTCATCCAATCCTTTGAGCAATGCGCCACCGCCGGAAAGGACCATGCCACGCTCATAGATGTCCGCTACGAGCTCGGGCGGTGTCATTTCAAGAGTCATTTTGATATTTTCCAAAATGGTTTTGACGGATCGCGCGAGCGCCTCACGAATCTGCGTGTCATTCACGGCAACTTCTCGCGGGAGTCCCGTAATAAGATCACGCCCGCGCAACGGCATGACCGCCGGTTCGCTCAATGCGGCCGCAGAACCGATATTCATTTTAATCTCTTCGGCGACACGATTGCCAACGAGCAAACCAAAGTGTTCTCGCGCATAGTGTACGATGTTGCGATTCAATTCGTCCCCCGCAACAAAAAGCGCCTTCCATGTGACAACACCCCCAAGAGAGACAACGGCCACTTCCGTTGTGCCGCCGCCAATATCTACAATCATGTTTCCGATCGATTCCATCACAGGGAGCCGCGCCCCAATGCACGCGGCCATCGGCTCCTCCACAAGAAACACCTCTCGCGCGCCCGCCGAGAGGACCGCGTCTTCGACGGCTTTGCGTTCCACTTCCGTAATCTCAAGCGGCACGCCAATCACAACGCGCGGACGCGGAACGAGTGTGAATGTTTCCTGATGCACGAGATCGATGAAGTACTTGAGCATACGCTCGGTCACTTCAAAGTCCGAGATAACTCCGTTGACAAGCGGACGTGTTGTCTTGATATGCGGCGGCGTCTTGTCAATCATGTTGCGCGCATCTCGCCCAACGGCGAGCACCTGTCCCGTGCGCTGATTCACCGCGACAACGGAAGGTTCATTTATGACAATCCCCTTCTCTTGCGAGTACACAAGCGTGTTGGCGGTACCCAAGTCGATCCCCAAGTCCTTGGAAAGTTTTCCGAGCAGTCGTTTGAACATAGAAAGGCGGTGTAAAAAAACGGGTCCTCCCGTTTTTGGTCCCTAGTGTGATGACTATAGAGATCGTGAAACGATTATATCGGCGTTTCTTCTGTTCGGCAACTCATCGCCTCATAGACAAAAACCAGAGTTCAAACAAGGCCGAAAGCGCAATCAAGAGGATACTCGCAAGGAGGGTGAGCATACCAAAGTGAGAGAGCCACAGAGCGGCCACACACAAGCTGGCGAGCCAAATAGCTTGGCGAAATGACCGTTTAATGATGCGCAACTCCACGGCTTCACGAGCGTGGAGACGCCGTACGAGTATCCCAAGACTCGTCCCTGTCACAACGAGAGCTCCCCAGAGTGATCCAGAAACAATCACGGGAGCCCATCCTCCGTTGTCGGTTGGAGTAAGAAGGAGAAGAAAAACACCAAACAGCCCCCATAACACAAGCGAACAGAATGTCATGATGAAAAAAATACCTTTGCCCGCCATAAGACCTTTTTCAAAATATAGACATCACCCTACGAAACAGGACTTAGCATTCTTGAACATGAGCAAAATCTGCCGCTCTGGAACGTCAAAAAACCGCAGATGTACCCGTTGGTACATTGAGGATTTTTTGATGTGAAGAGC
>CAYHRP010000126.1:0-1932 GCA_964359145.1 uncultured Gammaproteobacteria bacterium
CTCCTTGCTCTTCGAGGCCTAAAATCCTCAATGTACCTACTGGTACATCTGCGGTTTTTTGCCTCTGCAGAGCGGCGAATCTCATCTCTTTTCATGGATGATTATTCCTGTTTCATGATGTGATGACTATAGCGTACGACTGCTGTTTTGTCAACAGCCGAGCTCTCGTGTCCTCTGTTTTTTATGGTGCGTGTGTCGTATAATGTGAGTGTACCCGCGTATGTCAAAACAAACACTCATTGAAAAGCAGCTTGTCGATTTTTTGGAGTATCTTGAGCTTGAAAAGGGTCGCAGTGCGCGCACACTGCGTAACTATGACTTTTATCTGCGTCGTTTTTTGGCGTGGGCGCGCTTTCCTATCGCCAAAGACATTACCCTTCCGTTGGTGCGCAAGTTTCGACAGTATCTCAATCGGACTATCGAAGGGCGAGAGGCGAATGGACCGAAAGTTACGACGCAAAACTATCATCTCATTGCTTTGCGATCGTTTTTAAAGTTTTTGGCTAAGCGCGACGTAAAAACGCTCGCGCCCGAGAAAATCGAACTTGCAAAACAACCGGAACGGCATGTGGATTTTTTGGAGGAGGAGGAGCTTCTGCGGCTTTTGAACGCACCGAAAGGCTCGGACGAAGTCGTATTGCGTGATCGCGCCATTCTGGAACTGCTTTTTTCTACGGGATTGCGCGTGTCGGAAGCGGCGAAGCTTGAAATTGAGCAAATCAATCTCAAGCGAGACGAGTTTTCAGTGACGGGAAAAGGATCAAAGCGGCGGATTGTGTTTTTGAGCGATCGTGCGCGTGCGGCGCTTGCGGCGTACATCAAGAAACGTAAGGACACGGCGCCGTTTTTGTTCGTATCGCACGATAGAGCCAAGGGTGCGCGCGAATCGACGTCGCTGACGCCGCGTTCCATTCAGCGCATCGTGGACAAGTACGCACGGCGTGCAGGCATTACAAAAAATGTATCACCCCACACGATGCGCCACACATTTGCGACGGATTTGTTGCGCGGCGGCGCCGACATTCGTTCGGTGCAGGCGATGCTTGGCCACTCGTCCATTACCACGACGCAAGTGTACACGCACGTAACGGACAAGCATTTGCGCGAGGTTCACAAACGTCATCACGATCGGCGCAGAAAATAGAGTCGCCCCGACTGGCCAGCGGCCGCGGGGCGAAAACAGTCAGGAGCTGTGTTCAATGAGCGCGCAAACAGCCCTACGCATCTCATCATCAATTTCGATAGAGATGTTTGGGTCGCCGTCGCGACCGATCCCCGGGCCGGGGATGTTGAGGTAATTTTTGATTCGTAGGAATTTTCCCGGCCGGCCAACGTCGCCTTCAAAGTGCTGTGCCCATTCGTAACAGGTACTTGGGTCGGACCCATCCGTGCTTTGTGCACAGTCAAACATGGCGCGCAGATCCACCTCGGACACGACGCGTGTTCCGAGCGTCATCTCTTCACGGCTATGGTGAATCTCCCACGACAGAAGAATCGTCGGTGCCGAATGGTCCGATGAGGTCCATTTTTGAACGATCGACAGAATTGCAGCGCTGGCCGAGATCACCACTTGCAAGCCTCTAACACTTTTTTCAATGTCCAATCTCACCTTCAGTCCTCGCTGGTGAAACCAGTGTGGTGCTCCTTGAGGAGTTCGCATGGTGAGAGAAAGACTATACTGGAAGGCGCATATCGTCAAACGATGCATTGACATCAAGTGATTTTTTGGCTATATTTCGCAAACGCCTCGGTAGCTCAAGTGGATAGAGCAGGAGGGTTCTAACCTCAAGGTTGCAGGTTCAAGTCCTGCCCGGGGCACCAATCAAAGCGCTTGAGTGCTGATGCGCTGGTCTTTCCTTGTTCATATGCTACGATACTCATATTAATTGTAATCATTAACTATGCGAAAAGAATCAGCGGCGCGAGTGCCAC
>CAYHRP010000127.1:0-1890 GCA_964359145.1 uncultured Gammaproteobacteria bacterium
TCCTGTTTTTGCTTGAGTTTCTTGATTTCGCGCCGATGCATGAGGAGTTTGCGGTTCTGCGAGGGATCGTAATCTGCGGAAGGCGCGGCATGCGTGTACGGCGCGATGAAGGCGTTTTTGAGCCACATCTCATCGTTGCGGATTTGTACAAACGCTCCTTGGAGCCTGATGTGCCCAGTTTTTGCCGATTTGACTTCTTGGCCGGAGAGCACAATACCGGCCTCGAAGCGTTCCAGGATTTCGTAATCAAATGTGGCGCGTTTATTGCGTGCGAGATTGGCCATGGCGTCAAGTATAACAAGAAAAAAAATAAACTCGACCCCGAACACAATGTCGGGGTCGCTGGAGGAGTGGGTTCCGCCGCGAGGGATGCGCCCACGACGCCAAGGGGGGTGTGTCCGGCACAACATCTCCCGCGGCGGAACCAAAAAGAACATATCATATGCGGAGGAGTCTGTCAAGAGTCGTGGAGAGTTGGTATACTGCAACCATGCCTCCACACGCGCCGCAAAAAATCACCATATCCACGCGCACGATCGTCACGACGCTCGCCATTTTGATTGGGCTTGGCGTGTTGTGGTTCATCCGCGACATTCTGGCAATCTTTTTTGTGGCGCTCTTGCTCGCGGCGCTCATTGATCCGTTCGCGCATTGGTTTGAGCATCACAAAGTTCCGCGCGGCGTGGGCGTCATCATCGTCTACATCCTGCTCCTTGCCATCGTCACCGGCGCTGTCATCTTGATTGTGCCGCCGTTTGTGGAACAGCTCGGTGAACTGGTGCGCAATTTGGGCGGCACCATCGGTTCGGCTAAGGATGCGGCAGTGCAGGTGCAGTCATTTTTTGAGCATTATGGGTTGTCGGAGAATGTGGAGAACAGCGTGGCGGGACTACAGCGCGGTGTTGCCGACGCCATTTCGGGCATCTTCTCCACTATCGCGGGCGTGTTTGGGGGTATAGCCACGTTCATCTTGGTACTCGTGCTTGCGTTCTATATGGTTGTCGAAGAAGGGCAGGCGAAGAGAATCTTTCGTCATGTCACGCCCAAAAAATATCGGGCGTACATTTCCAGTCTCATGGGACGGATGCAAGACAAGCTAGGCGCGTGGTTGCGTGGACAGATTATTTTGATGGTGGTGGTAGCCGCGCTCACGTACATCGGTCTGCTTATTCTCGGTGTGAAGTATGCGCTCGTGCTTGCCATTTTTGCCGGCGTTGCGGAGATCGTTCCGTATGCAGGGCCTATTATCGCCGCGATTCCGGCCATAGGCATTGGTTTGACGATGTCGCCGCTCAAGGCGATGTTAGTGGCGATTCTCTACTTCGGGATTCAGCAAATTGAGAACGCCGTGCTTACGCCGAAGATTATGCAAAAATCGGTGGGTTTGAATCCGGTGGTGAGTTTGTTTGCTCTGCTTGTTGGGTTCAAGCTCGCGGGACTCGTTGGCGCGCTGTTGGCTATTCCGGTGGCAACCGTGATAAGCGTGTTTATCAAGGATATTCTCGGCGCGAATAATGAGGATTATGCGTAGGCATTTAGCATGGTTCCCATTTTTGCTCGTGGCGCTCACCGTGATCCTCGGTGTGACGATCGTTCTTGTAGATCGCGGACGCAACGCACCATCGCCGGTGGTTATTGTGAACGAGGCGCTTGATGTGGAACCAGCGTTCCCGCAAGAAAAACGCGATGCCTATTACGCGAATGTGCGAAAAGCGGCGGAACCGATTTTTCGTGCGGCGGAAACGAACGAGGGGGACGTGGAGGCGGTGCGCCAATCGCGCAATGAACTCTTGGGCATGACGGTTCCAGGCGATGAGCGCGAAGGGCACATTCGGCTTATTGCCGCGGCAAACAAACTCATTGACGGACTGGAAGGAGACGCGGAGGCGT
>CAYHRP010000128.1:0-1842 GCA_964359145.1 uncultured Gammaproteobacteria bacterium
ACATGTTTCCTGATTGATATAGACACTCGCCTTTGTTGCGCGTGCACCGAGGAGGGCATCTACTTGATCACGCATTTGTCCACGGAGCCACACTTCCCAGGGAAAGGTAAAGCCCATTTTTTTACGGTCATAAATTTCGCGCGGCATTTTGTCGATGACGGTGCGCAGCAGGAGTGGCTTTGGGAGTACAGTATCTCGTTTTGCACTGTTCGGAGCGCTAAAGACGGCATCGACAACGTGATGATCGAGAAATGGGACGCGCACCTCGATGCTATGTGCCATGCTCATCACGTCACCATCACGCAGTAACATGTTTGCAAGGTACAACCGAAGCTCAAAGAGCGATACTTGACTAAAGAGGTCGAGTGTGGACGCTTGTGCTTCAAGATCGGCTACAATGGGAGCGGGAAGACCGTTGATGAGCGTGTTTGGTGTGGTGGTTGGCAACATTAACTTTTGTCGCGCGTGCGAACCAAACATTTGGCGCAGGACAAGACACAGCGCAAGGGGGGTCGACTGCGCCGTAAGGAGTTGTGATAATTTTGAATCAATAAAAGACGAGCGACCGCGCCGTTGGTCGGCAAAACGCACGAGCGCGGCCATCTTTTTATGAGGCGGGTGAAGCGAGCGTGGGAGCATCCCAAGCAGACGCTCGGCGGCGATAATATGTCGAAATGTTGAATATCCTCCGAACACTTCGTCACCACCTTGTCCGGAGAGCACAACTTTGATGCCGGCGTCGCGGACGGCGTTGGCAAGGACATAGACATTTAGCCCATCAACAGTCGGTTGATCCATTGCCGAGAGCGCCGCAGGGAGCATGGCACGCAGATCAGCATTGGAAAGAGTAATCTCGGTATGGTGCCGACAGAACTTTTCCCCGATCATTTTTGCATATTTTCCTTCCGCATATTGTTGTTCCGCAAACGTTACTGAGAAGGAATCGAGCGATGGGCCCTCGGCGACATCATGTGCAAGGATTGCGAGCGCGCTCGAATCAATGCCACCACTTAGGAACAGGGCAACGGGAACGTCGGAAACAAGATGATGACGAACGGAGTCGAGGAGTACATCGCGCATGGGGGTGGCCATTGCCGTCCGTCGCCCGGGTTGCCAATAGGTATGCTGTACAACCTGATGCGTTGCAGGAGTGTAGATGAGATACGTGCCGGGGAGCATTGCTTGCACATCCTGGATCATGGTCAACGGCGCCTGCACGGCTCCATAGGCCAGGAACGATTCAATGGCGCGCGGATCGATAGTGGATGGAGCAACGCCCGCGCGCAAGAGGGCTTTGATTTCAGAAGAAAAGGCGAAGGTCTCGCCGCTTATATAAACGTAAAGCGGTTTGATGCCAAAGCGGTCAGTGGCAAGGAAAAGCGTTTGATGCGCATCGTCCCACAGAGCAAAAGCGAACATGCCTCGAAATTTTTCCAGACACGCAACCCCGTATTCCTGATAGGCGCGGAGGATCACTTCTGTGTCGGACTCGGATGTGAATACATACCCATTTTTTTTCAGCACGTTCCGTATTGATTGAAAGTTGTAAATCTCACCATTAAAAACAATCCAATCATTATTTTCCGGATTGTGCATTGGTTGGTGGCCGCCGTGAGAGAGATCGAGAATAGAGAGGCGTCGATGCACGAGACCAAGCATACGTCCGTCGCGCATCGGGGTGATTTCTATGCCGCTGTCATCGGGTCCGCGGTGATTCAGTGACGTAGCAAGCACAGCGCAGCGCGCTTCGCTTGCCGATTCCTTACTTCCTATGATGCCTGCAATACCACACATATAGATGTCACCCTATGAAACAGGACTCGAGCCTTTTTGAACATGAGC
>CAYHRP010000129.1:0-1840 GCA_964359145.1 uncultured Gammaproteobacteria bacterium
CATTTGGTCCGATAACAGACAACGCCGGCGGTATAGTTGAAATGTCTAATCAACCGGAAGAGGTTCGTAAGAAAACAGACCGCTTAGATTCTGTTGGTAATACCACTAAAGCCCTTACAAAGGGGTATGCTATCGGTTCAGCCGCGCTAGCTACGCTCGTACTGTTTGGCGATTACACACATCAAATTAATGAGCTTGGAGGCTTTGCACAATTCCTGATTGACGACCCAGGCGTGATTGCCGGCCTCTTCATCGGCGGACTCCTGCCGTATTTGTTCGGCGCATTTGCCATGGAGGCCGTAGGCAAGGTCGCTGGACGCGTTGTGGAAGAAGTGCGCCGACAGTTCCGCGAAATCCCTGGCATCATGGAAGGCACGGGCAAGCCGGAATATGGTAAGGCTGTTGATATCGTAACGAAAGGCGCGCTCTCGCAGATGATCATTCCGGCGCTGATTCCGGTTGTGGTTCCTATATTGGTTGGGTTCTTTTTGGGACCGGCGGCGCTCGGCGGCCTGTTGATAGGCACGATTATCACTGGCATTTTCGTCGCCATCTCGATGACGACCGGCGGCGGCGCGTGGGACAACGCAAAAAAGTATATTGAGCTTGGCAACTTTGGCGGCAAGGGATCGTTGGCGCATCAGGCGGCCGTTACCGGCGACACCGTCGGCGATCCGTACAAGGACACCGCTGGCCCAGCCATCAATCCGATGATTAAGATCGTGAACATCGTAGCGCTACTGATTGTTGGGCTGATTTTGTAGCGACTCTGTTCGCTCTTGTACGCAAACCTTTGATACCGTTTTATGACGATCGTCATAAAACGGTATCCGTAAAGAGACGCGACAAGCGCGTCTCTTTTGGTTGACATTGTCGGCGCATCGTGCAACACTCCATGCGCCATGATCGATCCTTCCAGATTGCAGGAAGACGACTTGATTATTTTGGGTGTTGTGCGACACGGCCACGGCACCGTGCTGACGGCGCAAGTTAAGCGCGGGACCAGAAACCTCTTGCGCTCGCCGGAGATTGTGACGCCGAAAAAACCCCTTGAAAGGTTTCCGGATATGCATTTGGTGTGTGCGCTGATCGATGCGCTTCCCCCGTTGAATCGCTTGCCGCGAGGGCTCACACTGCGCGCCGAGCGCGCGCTCTGCGGCGACAAGCCGGTCAAGCCCGTTCCGGAAGCGAATCCATCTGACCCGCTGGTTCGCCTGAACTGCACGATCCATGTGGATGCCATGGAAAACATGGCGGCGGATATGTGGAGAGGGTTCACGCGCATTGAAGTGCGCGTCGTGCGCGGCGACTCAAAGCGCCGCCCGCTCGAGCCTGTGCCGGCTGGTGCTCCGCGCTCCGGCACGCCGCTCGTTGGCTCGGCCGCCGCAAAGTTAGAGCCGGTCGGGTGACCAACATAACATTCGTCGCTCGCTAACGTTTACGCCCCCACATCGGGGGCGTCTCTATTTTGCAAGGGCATATCGTCGACCGATGCGTCGAATCATCTCGTCACCTTCAAGACGCTCGAGCATTGCCGCAAGCCAAGCGCGATCCTTTGCGCAATATAACGGATCAACAACACAACCAATCTGCCCCGTAGCCGCACTTTCAACATTACGCAGATACGCAACAATACGCCCGCGATAGATGCGATCTGGATAACGCTTGCCGTCGCGAATGCGTTCAATGACCTTGGTGACACTGCGTTTTGGCACACACACGCGCCCTTCTATAAATTTGGCGGCCGCCGGACACACGGTCCGCATGGGACACGTTGCACAGGTAGGAACCTTCGTGCAATAGGAGCTCCCCAAATCAAAAAGCGCCTGCGAAACCTCAT
>CAYHRP010000130.1:0-1772 GCA_964359145.1 uncultured Gammaproteobacteria bacterium
GGAACCTTCGTGCAATAGGAGCTCCCCAAATCAAAAAGCGCCTGCGAAACCTCATGCGCTCTTTTTGATCCCCCTATCCATTTGAGTCCGGCGCGTTCTATGCGCGCATCGTCTGCTGGTTGTGCGAACGGTTTACTAAGCCACAGACGCCCGCCGACGCGACGAACATTGGTATCGATGGGTATCGTTCGCGCTTTATAGGCAAACGCCATCAGCGCCTTTGCCGTGTACAGACCAATCCCTTTGATCGCGCGCCAGTCCGATTCCGTCTTTGGGATGCCGTGTTTTGCAACATGCCGCGCCGCATCGCGCAGCATAAGCGCGCGACGGTTATAGCCAAGCCCCGCCCACGCACGCAACACAGTGCCGTTGCTTGCGCGAGAAAGCGTCGTCCAGTTCGGAAACATTTTAAACCACCGTTTGTAAAACAAGAGTGCGCGACTAACTTGCGTTTGTTGCAACATTACCTCGGAAACGAGGATACGATAAGGATCACAAGTACGCCGCCAAGGCAATGAGCGCCCTTCACGGTCGTACCAACGCAAGAGTTTTGCCGCGGGTTGCATCTTTATCGTGCGTAGTGGATTTGAGTATAGTCCTATAACAAAAAGAGAGTGAAGCAAAATTACGCTTTTATGACGATCGTCATAAAATGGTTTCAGAGCTTGCTGATCACTTTCTGCACGATCGTGAATAAAGTGGTCATGAAACGAATGAGATAATTATGCTGCTTTTATGACGATCGTCATAAAAGTGAACAACGAAATATCGCCCAACTTCTACGATGTACGTCGCTCTGCATTCTAGCCGCATCCTCCGCCAAACGTAAACGCGTACAGTCTCGCGCCGTCGTCGACGCGCAATTCGAGCACGCCCTCCTCACGATTGGGCGCGTTCAACAGGCGATACATGCGCGGCGCATCAACGCGCACGACAGACTTATTTTGCACGAACGAAACATCGTCGCCGGCTACCGTGTACGGCACCATCTTGCCGTTGCGCAGAATCTCCACCTCCACCGCTTCATTCCCGTTCGCATCCATCACGATATTCACCTCACCTGCCATGTACGGCATATACAGAGAACTCCCGTGCGACTTGGCATACTCGCTCATCACAGTCCATGCGCCTTCAAGCGACGGACGCTCACCGTGCGTTCGAGCTCCGTCTTTATACGCATGCCGGTGTCGTGCCACAATATTCGCGTTTGCATATCGCCCGCGCTCAAACCCCAAGTACGTTTCCTGTGTGAGCGGCTCGCAGACGCCACCGCCTCCATCCTCATCTAAAACAATCTTCGGCATACCCCTGGCTCCAGATGCCACGAGCGCGCGCTGAATTGCTTCCTCGGTCTTAGCGTATCCTCCCTCACCAATGTGGTCGTAGATAATCGTCCTCGTCTTGTCGACGAGAAGTTTGCGCGGCCACCAGTGATTCGCGTACAGATTCCAAATCGCGTACTTGGAATCGAGCACAACCGGATACTCGATCTTCAGATCCTCAACGGCACGACGCACATTCAACTCGTTCCCTTCAAACGTAAACTCGGGCGTATGCACACCGACAATCACGAGACCTTTCTTCGCGTATTTTTTGTGCCATTCGCGCAAACGTGGCAGTGTGCGCAGACAGTTCACACACGAGTACGTCCAGAAATCGACAAGGACGATTTTGCCTTTGAGCATTTTATGCGAAAGCGGTTTGGAGTTTATCCATACGTGATTTGCCGGAAACTCCGGCGCGCGTACACCGATGTTGGATGAGCGGTTCAT
>CAYHRP010000131.1:0-1736 GCA_964359145.1 uncultured Gammaproteobacteria bacterium
GTGTGGATAGAGTCGTTCTCACATTTTCCGAAGATGTTTCAAACGGTTTTAGCGCGGATAAAGATGAGTGGACGCTCCCGACGAGCGGGACGGTGACGTTGACGGCTCCATCGGCAGACGCGAGCGTCACCGTGTCCACGACAGCCGTCACGATCGTTCCGGGTAATTCCGCCGCCAACACAACGGGCGGCGCGACGAATCCGAAAATCAGTTACACGGATACGGCAGGAACACTTCAGGACGACGCGGGCAATGCCGTGGCGAACTTTGTGTCGCAGACGGTTTCGGATGATGCGGCGCCACAGATTCAGTCAAGCGAGTCTCGATATACCATGGACAACAACGACAATGGCACGATTGATTTTATCCGATTGCACTTTACCGAATCTGTTGCCGACGCGTCCGTTGCCGCCACGGATTTTAAGACGTACATCACTACGGATGCCGCTGGCTCGCTCATAGAAGCGTACACGTCGGGTGTCCCAACGGCGGGCGGAAATCGCACCGATGCGGCAAATGACGAGGTTATTTTTATCGGTGTCACAAGCGGCACGGAAACTATCTCGGCAAACAAAACCAATTACGCTCTCTACATTCAAACGGTCGGTTCCATCGAGGATGCATCGGCAAATGCTTCATCGGCGGAGGGATCGGCCGTGCAGACGCTGGATTCCGCCCAACCGAGAATCGTCTCGTCGCGCACGGAGGATTTGGACACGGACGGGCAGATAGACACGCTCGTAGTGACGTTCACCGAAGACTTGGCGGGGGCATCGGTCACAACTGATGACTTTGCGGTAACGGGATTCACGGTTTCGGGAGTGAGCGAATCGGCTGGTGTCGTAACGGTGACCATGACTGAATCGGGCAGTGCGGACACACAAGCGACACCGGCGCTCTCCCTCTCTTTGGGGGTCGTTCAGGATGCAAGTACGCTGGCGCTTGTGAGCGACGCACTCTCAAGCACGCCTTCCGACTCTGCCGGACCCGTTTTGCTTTCATCCGAACCGGCAAACAGCAATCTCAATGTCTCGCGCAATAACGATGTGACGCTCACGTTTTCAGAACCAGTTACCACGGCGTCGTTTACGTATACCTGTTGCGGGACGGGGACGGATCCAGGCGGATGGAGTACAGCGTGGTCTGTTGGAGATACGGTCGTCGCGCTTGCTCGCCAACAGTTCCAATCTTCGCAAAACATCACCATAGAGGTGACCGCCGCGCCTGACGGGGCGTCCAACATCTTTGCCGGTGCGGTATCCGCGGCCGCCAATCCGTTCACGTTTACCACGCAGTCCGCGGGCGGCATTGTGGTTGGCGTCAACGACACAACCCTCCCAACGTCCGGCACCACCCACAATCAAACCATCAAGCTCGTCTCGCCAAACGGAGGGGGGACGTATGATGCTGGCAGCACGCTTTCCATTGCGTGGACACAGCAAGGGCGCATTGATTTGGTGAACGTCTCCTACTCTACAGATGGCGGATCAACATGGACGGCGCTCTCAAACGGCATGCGCAACACGGGCATGTACGTGTGGACGCTTCCGCAGATTGCCTCAAACGCCGTGCGCGTGAAGGTGGAAGGGACAGATTTGGCGACGATATTTGCAAGTGACAGCTCTGATGGTTCATTTACGATTGCGCTTCCGGTTGTGACGATTGCGCCAACTGATGCGCCGACGCTTCCCTCAACGGACGAAACCGGCGCTGTGGATACGAGAATTCCGCTCACA
>CAYHRP010000132.1:0-1649 GCA_964359145.1 uncultured Gammaproteobacteria bacterium
GCTGATTTTTCTAGAACCTCAATCCACATGGTCGAGTTGGAGGCCATTCGTGCGTTCTTTGATGGGGGTGTTTACAAGAGAAGCGCGTAGCCATGAACGCGTACCGTATCGTTGCTGGATTTTGTCGAGCCATGGAAGAAGATCCGTGTGTTTTTGTTTTTTACGATCGAGTGTGACTTGAACGTGAGAGGGAACGAGACGGCGTGCCACAACGCCAACGAGTCGAATGGAGCGCGTTTCTATTGGGATGTTTGGCGTTTGTTGCACGATGATTTGACGTACGTCGTGCCAAACGGCTTTGTAAAGTTCAAGGCCGTCACTTGTTGGTGCAGAGAGCCGACCTTGCTTTGCTGAAATGTGCAAATCGGAAAAGCGGACAATGGCAGTGTAGGCACGAGCAACCAGACCGCGTTTGCGCAATCGCCAACCGACGCGGTCGCATAGAGACAGGAGAGTACGTGAGGCAACGCGCTTATCCTGTGTGTGGCGGGGAAGGGTGTAACTATGACCGATGGATTTTTCAAGCGGTTCCTTATCTGTAACAACGGAAGTGTCCAAACCACGCGATGCGTTATAGAGAAAAGGACCGTATTGTTTGAAGTGTCGAATAAGAAAAGGGAGTTGTGCGGATCGCAGAGATGGAATCGAATCAATCCCCACCTCTTTCAAGCGTCGTAAAATGGCATTGCCAATACCGGGAATGTCTTCAAGAACACGTGTGTCAAGAAAGGCAAAAAGATCTTTTTGAGAAGGGTAGACAAGGGTAAGGCCGTTTGGTTTTTCTGCGTCCGATGCCATTTTTGCCAGAAGTCTGTTTGGGCCAATACCAATGGACACGCGCATAAATGAGCCGATTTCTTGCTTCACGGCATCGCGAATACGTAGCGCAATGGCAAGCGTATCGAGCCAATCTTGAGCAACGTGTGATACATCCAAAAAGTCTTCGTCGATTGAAAACCGTTCCACAACGCCTCCCTGTCGAACAAGAATCCGATGTAGTCTGTCTGAAAGCTCGCTATATTTACGGCCGTCTCCGTTTATCATCAAGAGTGATGGGTCAATGACTTTTGCCTCAAAAACGCTCATCGCTGTTTTAATACCGTGCGCCTTTGCTTCATAGGATACGGCGGCGACGATGCCCTTGGAGTCTGCTTTTCCGCCAACGCCAATGGACTTTCCGCGCAAAAAAGGATTCGCTTCTTGTTCTGCATGTGCAAAAAAAGCATTAAAGTCGATGTGGAGAATTCTTTTTTGAAGAGCCGTAGTGGACATAGAGTGTGAACAAAAAATGTGACTATTCGATAGTATCGGAACACATCTCGATGAGTCGCCATTCAAGCGATTCGGTGTTGAGTTGGAGTTTAAAATAATTCACATTGTCAGAAACCGAGAAGAAAAAGAGCTTGGAAGCGCCATTGCGTGTGCTGTGGATCATATTAATGCTTTTGACGGTGTAGAGCCGATTGTTCCAACTCATAGCGCGCGGAAGCACGCGCCGACTGCAAAAGTCCACGCGAACTTCTACTGGTTCATTGATGTATTCAACAGGCATGAGTGGCGGCAGCTATTTGCTATTGGTCAATGGTTTAGTCACCTATAGATGTCACCCTATGAAACGAGACTCCATCATTCATGAACATGGCAAACTC
>CAYHRP010000133.1:0-1629 GCA_964359145.1 uncultured Gammaproteobacteria bacterium
GAGCGATCGCGCGCCGGATTCAGACCGGCAACCACACGCTCCAGCTCCTCGGCAACGTCAGACGAGCGTCGCGTGTCCGGAAGGGCCGCGACGATGTCGCCAATCTGGCGACTGCCGAGCGCAACGCCGGCACGGATACCGGTCATGCGCTCTTGTAGGCTCTCGAGCGCTGCCGTGATGCCCGCCTCCACGGAGACTACAGTCTCCCCAAGGGCGACGCCTTCGGCGGCAATCTCACGGCTGGCGTAAGATTGCTTCGCTACGCTCGCAATGACATTCCCGTCTTCAGTGGTATGTTAGATTGCTTCGTCGTTGACTGATAGCTCTGGGTTCTTCGGTACGTCCGCAACGAGCGGCCGTACATCGAAGAACCCGTCTCACGGTTCGAACGTGCCTCAAGGGCACGTTCTCATGACCGTTCGACCTCGCAATGACGGACGGGCGCCTGACGCTAGATATTCAGCGCGCGTTCGTTTGGAGAGAGGTCCTCGTCCGGAACCGATTCTGTTTTTGTTGGTTCCGGAGGCGGAACACGAAAAGCTCCATTGGACACGCCGGACTGTTTCGCAAGAGGGTCGCTCGCATCGTCCGATCGTTCGCGTCCATCGTTGCTCATAAGAAAACCGCGTTTGTTTTCCGAAAGATTGGTAAAGCGGTGTCGACCGACCACTTCCAAGAGTTCGGACGAAGTCGTCTCACGAAACGATGCTACTTCAACAATCTTTCCGCGATGTTGCAAGTGCCGCACGAGTGGAATGTAGTCGCCATCTCCCGAGACCAGAATAACCACATCCAAACTGTCGGCGGCCTCCACGGCATCAATGGCAATCCCCACGTCCCAGTCCGCTTTCTTTTGGCCGCTGAAATACTCCTTGAGCTCCTTTTCTTTGGTTTCAATACCCATACCGATGAGCGCATCAAAGAACGGCTTATTCTCACCTGCTTTCGTACTCACCACATAAGCAATGGCTCGAATGAGCTGTCGTTTGTCAACGAGCTTCTTCACGACGTTCCCAAAGTTAACTTTGCGATCGAACAAATTTCGAGCGCTGTAATACATATTTTGCACGTCAATAAACACACCGACGCGCTGGTGTTTGGTATCCATCATCATAAAATGAATGCGATAAAAAAGAATGAAAACGCCAATCCCGCCAAAAGCGGCGGGAACGACAAATCTATTTGAGTTTCAAAGCCTCTTTGAGCTTTTTAAAACCTTTTGCATCCTCGCGTTCGAGGTACTTCAAAAGGCGTCGGCGCTCATTGACTTTACGCAACAGACCACGCCTTGAAGAGTGATCTTTTTTGTGCTCGCGTAAATGTGAAGTCAAATCCGCGATTTCAGCGGTAAGAATGGCGATCTGCACTTGTGGGGACCCTGTGTCACTCTTGTGTGTCGCGTGCTTTTTAATGATGTTCTCCTTTTGCCGTTTGCTTAGCATACTCTAGATAGCGCGGAACCGAGTGAGCGGTTGGAGACACCACAAACCCAGAAACGCGTCAGGAATAAGATTTGCATACTCTATAGTCATCACCCCATGAAACAGGACTCCATCATCCATGAAAAGAGCGATCTCCTTGCTCTTCGAGGCCTAAAATCCTCAATGTACCTACTGGTACATCTGCGGT
>CAYHRP010000134.1:0-1524 GCA_964359145.1 uncultured Gammaproteobacteria bacterium
TAGATTCACGACCTGACCCCATGACACTCTCATGATACAATGAAGACATGGGATTTTCTCACGCAAGTAAAACTCCCGAACGCGGACCGGTGGCGCCAACACCGGAGGTTTTATCTGTTTCCGAACGAGCATCGGACCGTTCATCGGAACAGACGCGCGAGGCTACCGTGACGCGCGAGACTTCAAGTGAACCGCCGTCTTCTGTTTCTCTTGCCGCCGCGACGCCAAGCGCCATAGGGCAAAAGGACGAGCGACTGCTTGAGATTGAATCAACGCTTTCCGAAGGATTAGAAGAACTGTTCATGAATCTTCCGTCTGAAATGAAGCCGGCGTTTAAAGCCAAGGGAGAGGAAGTGGCGCAAACAATCAAGGTGTGGATGGACGATGCAAAACTCGTCGCGCGCAAAGTGCTCAAACTCATTCGCGCGTGGCTCGGCATGGTTCCGCATGTGAACAAATATTTTTTGGAGCAAGAGTCAAAGATAAAGCGAGACCATATCATGGCGCTTGCCGAAAGCAACCAAAACGACGTGTTGCTATGAGCCTTCTTGCCATCACGATTGATGTTGGTTCAACATCCTCGAACGCGGCCATCGGCTCGGCGGTGTGGAGTGTTCTTGCGATGGTTTTTGCAATCGTCTTTGGTGTCGCCGCGTTGTTTGTTGTGCGCGCATGGCGACTTGCACGGCGTCGCGACACGGGAGGAGCTATTGCGCAGACCATTTTGCGCATCCGTCTCCCTCGATTCAATCCAGACGCAAAGCAAGGCGGCGTGGAGTTGCGCGAAGTGCAGGAGGATATTGCCGTTGCCGAAACGTTTTTTTCATCGATAGGTGGACTCAAGGCGGAGCGTGGGCTGAAAGCGTGGTGGAATGGCCGAACCGATCACGCATCGTTTGAAATGGTGGCTCAAGATGGGGTGATTTCCTTTTACGCCGTCATGCCGCCGGAACTGGTTGATATGACCATTCAACAGCTCAATGCGCAGTTTCCGGACGCAGAAATTGAACGGACGGAGGATTACAATCTATTCTCGCCAAACGGTGTCGTGCTCGGTAGTTATCTGACGCTCAAACGCGAATCGCTTTTTCCCATCAAAACCTATCGCGAGCTTGAGGGCGATCCCTTAAATGCGCTTCTCAATGCGCTTGCAAAGGTTGCCAAAACGGACGGAGCGGCGATTCAGTTTACGGTTCGCTCGGCAAAGAAGGAGTGGCGCGATAAGAGTTTTCAGGTTGTGCAGAATTTGCACAAAGGCGCTACGCTCAAAGAAGCGCTCAAAACGAAAAAGTATAAAGCGGGAAAGAAGAAGGGCGGCCGATTTGGTGAGCTCGTTTTGCAAAGCACGCCCAAGTCGCCGGATTCTCCCGAGCCACAGCGTCAGATGACCCAGCGCGAACAGGAGATGGCCAAGAACATTGAAGATAAGGCGTCAAAAGCGGGACTGGATGTAAACGTGCGCGTGATCGCGTCGGCGGCGAATGTTGGCATCACACAGGCCGTGCTCAACAACATCCTCAACAG